>NZ_JACJFF010000196.1:0-5370 GCF_014164465.1 Vibrio sp. SG41-7
CGGTTTGGAGCCAGCTTCCGACAACAGACTCCGGTGGACCTACCACCATCTCTTCTCAAGCTTAGCCATAAGCATTATGCATATCCTTATGCTGCAATCTTATGTGCCTGTGGCACACCATCAAGAACCCAATGAAGCTGGCTTTCAACCAACCAATGCTCTCTGATTGTCCGAGCAGCAAGCTCAACATCAACCTCTAATGAGCTAACATACCAGCGTGAATCTCTTGTTCCTTTTCCATTGCAAGTGCGCTCACTTGCCACTTCAATAAAGCTTTTTATATGAGGCCACTTTCCTTCAATTCAGCTGGAAGATTCGTCTCTATCCACATGATATTCGGCCATTCTTTTCGAGCATGCCCTTCATTTTCTAGGATACATTCCGCCATGCTATTTGGTTGATTATAAACGGCTGAAAAACTTCTGTCACATGCTCAAAAAGTGTCGGCTGGTTCTTTTTTAGCTGGATTGTAAAGTCGCCTTTCTTTGCCTTGATTTGTGCCATTGTTCGCGCTAAGCAATGCAGTGTTGTTTCGGAATACCACTTTCAAATCCTCGATATTGTCTCAACCAGTCAATTTGGCTTTCACCAAATTCTTGAATGGACTTCCATCCTGTAGCACAGCAGAAAATATTAGAAAAACGACATCAACTAAGTCGTGTTTAACGTTAATATCATTACGTGCATCAGGTATGCGGTTAAGGCGTTCAAGAAGTGTCATTTTGTAGGCCGAGTAGTAAATAGATAATGATCAGCTCATCAAAATCAGGATTAGTTCAGTCGAAAATAAAGAATATTTAATCCTTTGATACAGCCGTTCATAAATTGACCACGCAGTTTGATATTTCATCAATTAAACCCTACAAGTTATATGAGATCTCGCCCTGACCGTTACAACCCCATCCAGAGCTGGCCAGTCATCCACGTTTAAACCCGTGGTTTTCTATATCTACAGAATAAAGCTTGATCTTATTTCTACAAAGCCTTTTACTGATAGTTAACTAAGATTGAGCAATGATTAAGAAATCAAGTATGACTAGAACACTCGCTCGCCCATACCCGCTAGGGGCAACACTAGGTAAAATTGGCTGTAACTTCTCTATTTACTCTCCTGACTGCAAAACCCTCTCTCTCGCTCTGTTTGATGAAAACGATGAATTCGTTACTTATAAACTGGAGAACGAGTATGCGAAAATTAGATACGTGTTTATTGAGGGGATAAAAGCAGGGCAAAAATACGGTTTCATAACTGAAACAGAAAACGGCCCCTTGTTACTTTCAGACCCATACGCTAAAGCAATCAGTAAACCGCTTAATTACATTACGCCATATAGTCACGACAAAAGCTTTGCTATGGCAAAATGCCTTGTCGTTAATGACACTTTCGACTGGCAAGGTGTAGAGAAGCCCCATATTCCCCGAGAAGAAACGATTCTTTTTGAAACTCATGTCAAAGGCTTATCCCAACTTCACCCAGAAGTCCCCCCTCACGTAAAAGGTCGCTATCTGGGATTAGTCTGTCCTGAAATGCTTGCATTTTACAAGCAGCAGAATATCAACTCTCTTCAACTATTACCGGTTGCTGCTTGTATGAGCGAACCTCACCTATTGGATATGGATAAGGTGAACTATTGGGGTTATAACCCATACTTGTTCATGGTACCCGACCCTCGCTATGCCAAAGAAGATGCCGTAACTGAGTTAAAGACAGCGATTCGTGAACTACACAGAAACGGAATTGAAGTCATTCTTGATGTTGTCTATAACCACACAGCTGAAGGTGGTGACGGCGGCACAATATTTAACTTAAAAGCACTCGATAACCATTCTTACATCAAGAATGGTTGCCATTACACAAACTTCACTGGCTGCGGTAACACCTTAGACCTTACTCACCAGCCTACTTTTAACTTAGTTATGGATACGCTTCGTTACTGGGCCAATGAATTCCAAGTCGATGGCTTCCGCTTTGACTTAGCAACAACACTAGGGCGCGAAGGGGAAAACTACAACCCTGATGCGGCCTTCTTTAAAGCAGTGGCTCAAGACCCCATTTTAAAAGAAATTAAATTAATTGCAGAGCCATGGGATATAGGCCCAAATGGCTACCAAGTCGGTAATTTTCCTTTAGGTTGGAATGAATGCAACGACAAACTGAGAGACATCACACGTAGCTTCTGGCGTGGTGAACAAGGCTACCTAAAAGAGTTTGCAACACGTTTAATGGGATCTCGTGACATTTATAGTGCTGCACATTGGCCCTTTAAACTGACGGTCAACTACATCACTTATCATGATGGTTTCACCCTACAAGATCTTGTTACTTACAAGGATAAGCACAATGAGGAAAATGGTGAAAACAACCGAGACGGACATGGTGATAATCGCTCTGATAACTACGGTATAGAAGGAGAAACAGAAAACCTATTAGTAGTTGCAACTCGTGAGAAACAAAAACGAAACTTCATGGCGAGTCTCTTATTTGCATTTGGTATCCCACACATTTTGACAGCTGATGTTTTATCTCACACACAGAAAGGGAATAACAACGCTTACTGCCAAGATAGCGTGACGAGTTGGCTAAACTGGGAAAACTCTAAGCTTAAGACAGGCTTTAAGAATTGGTTGTCAGAGATGATTAGCGCTCGACAACAATACATGGTGCCATTTATTCAAGCATTCAGTGGTGACGAGCGGAACTCTAACAGAGTTTATTGGAGCCGTACCGACGGAACTCTAATGAATCATGATGACTGGAACCATTTAAGCTCAGTTACATTACACTTGGGGATAGGAAAAGATGGCGAAGAATTGCTTTACTTAATTAACCAAACCAATAAGCCGACTCAATTTTCATTACCAAATGATAGGAATCAAAACTGGTTAACTGTTTGTGACACCCACGTGCAAAAGGTAAAAACGGGTTATGTTGAAAGTAAGGTCCTGTTATCACCCTCATCAATAGTTATTTTGCATTATTCACCAGGGAAAGGTTCGTAAATTCAATAAAAACCTCATTCATGTGAAGTAAAAGGGCTGATCTAAAGAATCAGCCCTTTTACATATTTAGGTTGTGGCTCTAGTAATCAAATTTCGATTATAGACCAGCCGCTGCAAATACTTGGTTAACAATCTCTTGAGCTTCTGCTTCGATTGCTTTTAGGTGCTCTTCACCTTTAAAGCTTTCACAGTAGATCTTGTAGATGTCTTCTGTACCTGATGGGCGAGCAGCAA
The DNA here is from genome assembly GCF_014164465.1 of Vibrio sp. SG41-7. Lineage (NCBI taxonomy): Bacteria > Pseudomonadati > Pseudomonadota > Gammaproteobacteria > Vibrionales > Vibrionaceae > Vibrio > Vibrio sp. SG41-7. Next base: position 3,235 of record NZ_JACJFF010000196.1, read on the forward strand.
ACCAACCGTTCTCAGTCGTCACTTTTAGGCCTCCAATCGCAGCGCCATTACCTGGAGCGTGCGTTAGGCGTGCAGTAATTGGGTCACCAGCCAGCGTCTCAGCAGAAACCATCTCTGGAGATAGCTTCTTAAGTACGTCTTTTTGTGCACCATTTGCTACCGCTTGAATACGGTTATACTTAGACTCACCGTGTTTAGCAGCAAGCTCTTCGTAATATTCTTGTGGGTTCTTACCTGTTACTGCTGTGATCTCAGCCGCAAGCAAACAAAGAATTAGGCCATCTTTATCTGTTGACCAAGGCGTACCGTCTTTACGTAAGAAAGATGCGCCAGCACTCTCTTCACCACCGAAACCAAACTGACCGTTGTATAAGCCATCAACGAACCATTTGAATCCAACTGGCACTTCACAAAGTTCGCGACCTAAGTCAGCAACAACACGGTCAATCAATGCGCTTGATACTAATGTCTTCCCAACAGCAACGCCTTTACCCCAACCTTCACGGTTACGGTATAGGTAATCTATACAAACCGCTAAAAAGTGGTTTGGATTCATCAGGCCTTTTGGCGTAACGATGCCGTGGCGATCGTAATCAGGGTCGTTACCAAACGCTAGTTGATAGTCGTCTTTAAGCGCCAGTAAGCCTGCCATTGCGTACGGAGAAGAACAATCCATACGAACCACACCATCTTTGTCTAGAGACATAAATTGGAACGAAGGATCAACCGCTTCACTGACCAGAGTAAGATCTAGGTTGTACGCTTTGCCAATTTGACGCCAGTAATCAATACCGCTGCCACCCAATGGATCAACACCAATCTTGATGTTTGCTTTCTGGATCGCTTCCATATCCACGACATTAACCAAGTCAGCAACGTATGGTGCAACTAGGTCGACTTCTTTTACTAGCTCAGCCTGTATAGCCTGTGCGATAGGCATGCGCTTAACACCTTGCATTTGCTCAGCAATGAGCACGTTCGCACGATCTTCAATCGCTTGAGTTAGCTCAGCCTCAGCAGGGCCACCGTGTGTCGGATTGTATTTAATACCACCGTCTTGTGGTGGGTTATGCGAAGGCGTGATAACAATGCCGTCTGCTTTTTTGTCATTCACTAGGTTATGCGTAAGAATCGCGTGCGAAATACCTGGAGTTGGAGTAAAGCCATTGTTTTCTTGAATAATAACTTCAACACCGTTGGCTACAAGCACTTCGATTACAGTAGAAAACGCAGGCTCAGAGAGAGCGTGAGTATCTTTACCTAGGAAAAGAGGCCCTGTTGTACCCTGCTCAGCACGAACCTCAGCCACCGCTTGTGCGATCGCGAGAATGTGGTTTTCGTTAAATGTTGATTTGTCTGCTGTACCGCGATGACCTGAAGTACCGAACTGTACTTTGTGGTTTGGGTTAGTAGCATCAGGTTGCTTTAAGAAATAGTTAGCAACTAAAGCCGGGATATTATGAAGGTCTTCCTGCCGAGCTTTCTGCCCAGCACGAGAATGTATAGCCATATTTCGACATCCTTATAAATATTCCCCATAACAACTAGGGGTTTACTGTTACAACAATAAAGCGTTCACTGAAAATAACAGCTTAAGTTAAGCTGTTATTTTATAATTAGTCTTCACCCACGCAGTGTTGGTGTTTTCAAGTTAATAACCAACTCGAGAGCCTTTAGGGATCACAACAACACCAAAGTCAGAAACGTGATAGTGCTTTTTATCTTCTTTTAAATTAACACCAATTTTCGTACCTGGAGCGATCTCGACGTCTTTATCAACAATTACACGTCGAAGAACACACCCCTTGCCGACTTTAACATCACCTAAAAGAATGCTTTCACTAAGATCACAAGCCGAGGAAATATTACTTCTAAAGCCTAATACCGATCGTTCAATTCGAGAGCCACGCACATAACTTCCGTTACAAACTAAGCTATCAATAATCTGGACACGTCCATTTTCAGAGTCGGTAAATGTCGCTGGTGGCAAGGGAGGGTAGTAGGTATGTAATGGCCATTTTCTATTATAGAGAGAAAATGGCGCATCCTTCTCAAGAAGGTCCATGTGAGCTTGCCAATACGCATCTATCGTGCCGACGTCACGCCAATAAACTTCTTCTTTCTCACCCGTAATAC
>NZ_JACJFF010000197.1:0-5297 GCF_014164465.1 Vibrio sp. SG41-7
GCAACAACGGATTAACTATCGTCCGAAAAAGTGTTTGGGGTTCAAGCAGCCAGCTGTCCTATTTAAAGAAATGATGTCGGCTGCTTGAAAATTAAGAGTGTCGCAGTTCGGAGTTGAATTCGGGAATAAAAGCCGCTGAACTTCTCAATAAAGTCCGCAGGAACGGTTTTATCGGTCAAGCCAGATTCAATCAGCGCCGCTTGCCACTTCTGTACTTTCGGAAAGCCTTCAAGCATATCAAAACCGGAGCCTTCTTTAATCACTGACGCTCGGTGTAACAGTGGTAGCCAAGCGATGTCGACGTTAGAGATGTAATCGCCTTTAAAGAAGTCCCTGTCACCCAGCTTGTTCTCGGCCTTTTGGAAGGATTTTTGAAGATACGCTAAACGTGTCTCAAAGGTTTCTTTATCTTTACTGCCCATCGTTCCACATTGCGGCATGTAATGTTTACTTGCCTGATAAGACCAAGCGCGATCTAGTGCTTTTTGCTCTGCAGACACTTCTTCTATCGGCGCATATTTATCATCTAAGTATTCGACAATCGCGTCAGATTCAAATAACACAGTATCGTTTTCTGTTACTAACACTGGCACTTGACCGTTTGGCGAAATATCTAAGAACCACTGTGGCTTGTCATTAAGTTCAATATATTCAATTTCAAACGGCACATTCTTCATTACGAGAGAACCCATAACACGTTGAACAAATGGGCAATTTTTAAAGCTAATCAATTTAATCATTTTCGACTCCGAATTAGGTTATTAATTTCTGTTTACACCCTTAAGACGAACGCCAGATTCAAAAGACGAAAATTAATTCGTTATTTGTAGAAATAATTAATTACGGAAGTAACTAAAGGTAGTCACTTTAGGTAGTAAGTTTGAATACCTAAATACGGGGGGCTAAACGATCAGAGATATCGCAATTGACGCCATGATCACTCCAACGACAAACTCCAACACCTTCCAGGCTCGTGGGTTCTTAAACAATGGCGCCAAGAATCGTGCCCCATAACCAAGCGAAAAGAAGAACACAAACGAAGCCGACACAGCCCCTGCGCCAAACAACATTTGATTAGGTTGATATTGCGTTGAAATGGAACCCAATAGGACAACTGTATCCAAATAAACATGTGGGTTTAACCAAGTGAACGCCAAACACATAGCAATCGCTTTAGTTAACGAGTCTTTGGTTTCGACACTTGCTTCTAGAGCGTGATTTTCAGTGAATGCCGACCGAAAACTTAAGAAAGAGTACACACCTAAAAAGACCGCTCCACCAAAACGAGCAAATTGCTCAATTTGTGGAAACTGTTTAACGATCGCACCAAAGCCCGTTACACCGAAACTGATCAACAGTGCATCCGAAATAGCACACACAGCACAAATCGCCAGAACGTGTTGATTCTTAAGGCCTTGCTTTAAGACAAATGCATTTTGAGAACCAATCGCAAGAATCAGCGAAAGCCCCAGAGAGAAACCAGCAAAATAAGTCGTCATAGAATGTACTTCGAATCGGTTAGAATAATCATAAGTTACTATAAAACAGCGTAATTTTTCATAAAATTTACAATATCATCACATGAGCGTTACACAGCACAAAACCAAAATCTTTAATTTGCAACCAAATGCATATCAGGGCTACTTTCTGTTTTCGATTTTAGGAATGTAATCAAAGGAAGAAACATGATTAAAAAGCTGTGTTCAACACTGATAATTTGGGCAATAGCCAGCCAAGCACTCGCAACATCACTTTACTATATAAACCGCACCGACAAACCCATATTAATAAACTTTTCGATAGACTCCAGTGAACCCGTAAGTAACGGTTACCAATACAGGTTGACTGAAAATGACTTAGTTATTTGGCCTTATCAAAAAGCTAAAGTAGCTGATTTTAATCGATATTATGGGCTTGTTAATGGCGCAACGTATGACTACTTCCTAACAATTTCACGATTAACAAACGAAGGTACTTGGGAACCTAAGCCGCAAGAACCTGTAAGTCAACTTAGGTTAGTTGGTCACGGTTCAGGCTCAACGTTGTCTTATGGGTATAAAGATCAAGGGATGATGACCGACTACAACCCATATATTCTTCATCGATATAACCAAGATGGATATCACTCTGAGTTCGGTGTTAAGGCTATATACACGTCAGGCTTTGACGACGTTGAATTTGTAGTCTCAGAACATACGATCAATGATTTTGATCAAGACCCAAATACCTTGAACGTTGGGTCATATAACCTATGGATGCTCCCCGGCGTATCATCAAACATTACAAGTCGTGCAAGTGTCTTGGACCACACTCTCTCCGGATATGACGTACTCACACTTCAAGAAGCTTTTTCTTCAGACCGAGAGATCCTATTCAACGCTCTAGCAGAGGAATATGCATTTAGAACAGAGGTAGTAGGAGGTGGCACTAGTGCGATGTACGACGGAGGCGTGGTCACTTTTAGTCGCCATCCAATTATTGAAACCGACAGTATAGTTTTTGAACACTGCTCCGGAACTGATTGTTACGCAGATAAAGGCGTCGTCTATACCAAAGTCGACAAAGATGGTCAGATATATCATATATTTAACACGCATCTAGCATCATTCAATACGCCTGCTGCCAAAAGACTAAGACGCTTGCAGCTAAGGCTGATGCGAACCTTTATGCTGACTAAAGGCATACCTTCCAACGAAGCGGTTATCTATGCTGGAGACTTCAATATCGATAAAAATAGCGACTTCGTGGAATACCTGCTGATGCTAGCTACGTTGGATGTTGATCCTCCAGAATTCAGAGGCTACACCAATGCAACCTTTGATCCGACGATTAACCCGTATGCCGCTTATAATTATTCAGGTGGTGCTGATGTAGAGTATCTGGATTACGTTTTTGTTAGCAGAATGCATAGACGAGCAACAAGTAATACTAATACGGTCAAGCTTCATCAAAGGTTGAGCTCTGACACTTGGGGAAGTTGGCACCTTTCAGACCATTTTGCCGTCAACGGAAACTTTGAATTTAGCTCTCACTACGACTAACGTCCTTGATCTTGGCTCTTTCAAAAGCACTTCAATGCTGAGTGAGAGCCAAAACCCCCCCCTGCAATTAACAAACTAATCAGTTGATTTTAAACGCCTTTAATTCCAACTCTTAATTTTATAAATATTGCTTTTATTAATAGAATTTAGCTCAAACTTTGAGACTTTAAAATCAATCACAGTGAGATCTTCCTACCATTTCATTGATCAAACGAATGATACAAGTCTGATTGCATATTACCTTTTAACTGCGTTTTGAGCGGGCATTTCCCTCTCACTCAACTGACTTACTGCGTGTTTTTTACACTTCGTTTCGAAGAAGTCAGCGTTAGTCGCACAACTATTTAGTCGCACAATGATAAGGATGCACCACAGATGAATCACGGACAAAGACTTACCACTATAGCCCTAGCTATTATGGCTTCAACCCACGTATCAGCTACGACTCTGAACGAGAGTAGCCCAGAGCCACAACCTATCAACTCTCCTTTTATTCAAGATGTAAAAGGCACGATTGTTGAGGATTACTCACGAGAAACCATTCAACCTTCATTCTTCTCTATGAGAATGATGAGTAACGCCGATGAACAGCGCGGCGATTGGTTTAACTTATCGGCGAGCTACACAAGACTTCAGGGCGTGGGTTCAGATATTGTGTATGACTACCTAATGCCCCCTCTTATGCCACAGCCAGTTATCGTTGCCGTTCTTGATTCGGGTGTCGATGTTGAACATGAAGACCTAAAAAATAAACTTTGGACCAATGAAGGCGAGATCCCAGGCAACGGCATTGATGATGACGGCAATGGGTACATCGATGATGTCCACGGCTGGAACTTTCTAGGTAACTCGTTAGGTATTAACGTTGATCAAGACACACTAGAGGTTACCAGAGAATACAAAAAGTACCTCGAGTTAAAAGAAAATGGACATTGGATTCCGCGTAAGAAACGCAAGTACTATCAAGGTGTTGAATCTGATTACTTGTCGTCTCTAAAAGATGACCAAGATGCATTGAATCGTGTAACAACAGCAACTGAGCAAGCCAACGAGTACAAAGCAGAAATCCTTAAACTTACCGATCACAAAGACTTCACGGTAAACGGATTGCAACCGCTATTGAATAACGAAAACCCGAGCATTGTTACTTCAGCTGAAGGGCTTTTGAGCGTATTTGATTCATGGTATTCATTCGAATATCTAGAATCACGTCGTAGCCGCTATCAAGACTCTCTAGATTTCCACCTTAACCTAGAGCTCGATACGCGTGGCGATATTGTTTGGGATGACATTTCTAACCCTTGGGAAAAAGGCTACGGCAACAACGATGTAAAAGGCCCTGTAGGCTCACACGGCACACACGTTGCTGGAATCATCGCTGCTGAGCGTAACAACTCAGTGGGTATTGATGGTGTGGCAGATCATGCTCAAATCATGGCAGTACGTATGGTGCCAAATGGCGATGAGCGAGACAAAGATATTGCTAATGCGGTGCGTTACGCCGTCGATAATGGCGCGAAGATCATTAACATGAGCTTTGGTAAAAGCTACTCACCACGTAAATACATCGTCGACCACGCGTTCCGCTATGCAGCGCGTAAAGGCGTGTTGATCGTTCACTCTGCGGGAAACAGCCGTAACGATAATGACATCAAACCAAGCTTTCCAAACCGTTACGCTAAGCACTACCGCTCGAACCCTATTTCAACGTGGTTAGATGTGGGCGCATCAGCGAAATACGCAGACGAAACCTTGGTCGCAAGCTTCAGTAACTTCGGTCAGAAATCGGTTGATGTATTTGCACCGGGATATCGAATTCTGTCAACCACACCGGGGAATACTTACGGTTCGAAAAGTGGCACAAGTATGGCTGCGCCTGTCGTTTCTGGAGTCGCTGCGTTGGTGTGGTCGCGCTATCCTGATTTATCGGTAAAAGAGCTAAAGGCGATGTTAATGGGTGAATCAAAAATCTACCCAGAGCTGCTTGTTAAAAAGCCATCAAGCCCAGAAGATTTGGTTCCTTTCAGTACCCTTTCTATCTCAGGCAGCGTTGTGGATGCAGAAGCGATATTTGCAGAACTAGAAACACGCTAACGCTTTATCCATTATCGTTAGTCATTGATACCGGATATTCGTCATATATGGACCCACCCAGTTTGCAAGTAATTTTACACGTTTGGTAATAGAGTCATTGCCTTCATATATTCGGCCTATTTATTGAGCACATTATTATTGTGTTCATGGCCCTGATGTAAT
>NZ_JACJFF010000198.1:0-5242 GCF_014164465.1 Vibrio sp. SG41-7
CGAAAAGAGTCATAATCAGTACAAGTTAAAGAATAGTTAACTCTCTTGATCATTGATCCTAGGATCAGTTCCCTTAATCAAATTAATTGCTCAATATGCGAACAATCTGTGTAGATGCCTATGCCCAAGGCGACTAAACCCCAAACTGCGTATTTCGAACAATTACCCCGTTCCTTTCGAACTGCGCTAGACAATAAATATAAAAAAAGCCCGTAAACACTGGGCTTACGAGCTTCTAATGGACTTTACTGGATTAAGTCAGGTCGCTTACATCATGCCGCCCATAAAACCTTAACCCATTGTTATAGATTAAAAAAAACAAATCAAGAAAATCTAGAACCCCACAATGTACCCTTGATTAAATATTCATCTTAAAAGCACAGCGTTTTGCCTTCCTTGAACAACTCTATACTAGATAAGCTATAATAGACTACCACTAAATTACACCCAGACCTGTCTAATAATAGCCACAAGCAAAATATTGAAAAATTAAGTAAGCAATGAAGCAAGACTAAATCAAGGCATCATTATAAAATTGATATCAAAACAACATTAGCTTAAATGAGAGTGAATAATTCCAACTTTTCAAGACCGACAAGGAAAAGTAGAGTACAAAGTTTTACTGTTAGAGAATGTAACCTTTACAACTCCTTTACTCCATGCCTTATCAAAATAACCCCTTAACCAACGATCATTTTCTTCAAAGGGGAAAGTACAATGAATTACTTTTCCATCGAGACAAAACACATCAGTTTCAATAATATCAATCAGGCTATCCATCGATCTAGCTACATACGTAGGGTTGTTCATAAACCTAACTCCATATTTATACAAGTTAACACCAGATTTATTAATAGCACATATGAGTTATGAACTGAATGACAGAGGACTAGAATGTCACTTGTGGAATCGCCAAATTATATAAAACCAACAGTTAAAATATAAAATTCATTTATAAATATCCAGATAGCAATAACTTATGCTCTAAGATTAATACTTTAACTCTTTCCTTTAAATGAGGTGAGGACAAGTCATATTCAATGTGAAGCTTATCTAACAGACGATGCTTTGGCTCTATAGCCTCACGAACCGCCGGTAAAAGCGCTATCTCTTGGAGATAAGATTTCGTAAAATCTAAGTCCTTTTCTAAAAATGCAATTAGTTCACTCATTGACTCATCAAGGTGATGATCGCTCTTCACTTTTAACACTTCCTATTTATAATTACAGTGAAACAAAGCCTAGCTAAAAGCACGGGAAGCTTCAAACCGAAAGATGTATAGAAGCTTAACTTAATCGAAAAACACTGAAAATGGCGTTTATTTGTCTGTACAGTGTCCACACCTCATCGACGCTACCGCCTCACGAAAATCGCTCCCACAGCCATTTTCTAAAAAGAAGGCTCCTAACATATCACTTGGTAAATTCATTAATGCGGATATTAACTCTTCATATTCTTCCTCATTAGTAAAACAAGCATCCATTTTCGTACAGTTTTTGCAAAAGTGGCAATTCATAAAACCTCACGAGTACAAATATAAAGATTTAGAAAGTCGTGACGAAGACAAACATCCTTTAAGTAAGTTACCTTCATATTGAGTTAATCTCCTAAATTAAAACAGTCAGGATAATTTTAGTATATGACACTTTAAACGAACCTCAAGCCTAAAGGTGAGCTATGATGCATATGAACTACATAAGAGCAACAAAGCAAAATCATAAACTAAGATTCAAGCAATAGACCAAAACATTACACTGAAATAAACAATAAAAAAGACACCACCAAATAATACCCAGAGATATTAGGAGTGAGCCTGATTTAACGGCTCGAAATATATTTTTGGGAAAGATATACTGAAGCCTAAACTGATTAGAGGGACTAAAATGAACAAAACTCGAGAAAAGATTATTTACGGAGCGCTGGAACTTTTTAATCAGCACGGTGAGCGTGGCATCACGACTAATCACATTGCTGCATATGTCGAGGTTAGCCCTGGCAATTTGTACTACTATTTTCGTAACAAACAAGAGATCGTCCGTGCGATATTCACTCTTTATTCAGATGAATTACTGGAAAGGTTTACCCCAATTAAAGGACATTGCGAGGCCCTGCCTTTTTTAAAGCACAACCTTGACTCTCTATTTACCTTAATGTGGAAATATAGGTTTTTCTATGCAAGCCTACCAGAAACCCTTTCGCGCGATGAACAGCTTCATCTTGAATACATAGCAACTCAAGAACGCCTCAACAAGAACTTAATTGAGATCATGCGCGTGTTCGTGCAGCTAAACTTTCTTAAAGCGAATGAAGACGAAATAAAAGAAACGGTGACAACTTTACATTTAATTGCATCAAATTGGCTTACTTATTGTTTTTCTATATCTCCTAAGGCTCAAATAACAAAACCACTTATTTATCAAGGTATGCTGCAGATGATTGCCGTAGTAAAGCCTCTTACGACGACTCAAGGGCTCAAGCAACTTGTCTCACTAGAGGGGTCTATCAAGGTATTAAGCGCAAGAGAGGAACCAAAAGAACAATCTATTCACTCTCCCTCTCCTACTGCACAACAAGAGCGTGAATAGAATTAATCCTGTTCCCCCCTATAATGTAAGAGACAATAGAATACATAGGAATTTATCTTGAATAAACCTTGGTTAGCAAGCTACCCCAACGATGTACCTGAAAATATCAACGCGGATAAATATTCGTCATTGATTGAAATGTTTGAAGAAGCTGTTCAAAAATACGCCGACCGACCCGCATTTATAAGTATGGGATCGGTGATGACATTTCGAAAACTTGAAGAGCGTAGTCGAGCATTTGCTGCATATCTACAGCAAGAACTGAAGCTAGAAAAAGGAGATCGTGTCGCCCTCATGATGCCAAATTTACAACAATACCCTGTTGCTCTATTTGGTGTTCTTCGTGCAGGCTTAGTTGCAGTAAACGTAAACCCACTTTATACGGCTCGAGAACTGGAGCATCAACTCAATGATTCAGGCGCTAAAGCAATCGTCATTGTTTCAAATTTTGCGAGTACTTTAGAGAAAATCGTGACAAAAACGCAAGTTGAACACGTGATTTTGACCAGTTTAGGACAAATGCTACCTCGCCCAAAAGGGGCCATCGTTGACTTTGCTGTTAAATACATCAAAAGGATCGTCCCTAAGTATAAGCTACCGGGTGCAATATCCATGCGCCACACATTACGCAAAGGTTATCGACTACAATATATAAAGCCATTAATAAACGGCGAGGATATTGCATTCTTACAATATACAGGAGGAACAACAGGTGTTGCTAAGGGAGCCATCCTTACACATAAGAACATGACCTCTAATGTATTGCAGGCAAAAGGTTCGTACTCACCAGTTTTGCGTGAAGGTAGTGAATTAGTCGTTACGGCTCTACCGCTTTACCATGTTTATGCATTAACCGTTAACTGTCTATTATTTTTAGAGATGGGCGGCTGTAACCTTCTTATACCAAACCCTCGTGACATTCCTAGCTTTGTCAAAGAATTACAAAAATACCCATTTACCGCGATTACAGGTGTAAACACCCTATTTAACGCCTTAATCAATAATGAAAACTTCTGTAATTTAGATTTCAATAATCTGAAACTATCGGTTGGTGGCGGGATGGCCGTACAGCGCACTGTTGCAGAAAAGTGGAAAAGAGTGACTAATACCCACCTGCTTGAAGGGTATGGCTTGACAGAGTGTTCCCCACTAGTCACTGGTAACCCATATACACTTAAAGATTATAATGGCTCTATTGGCATTCCTGTTTCCTCAACGGATGTCAGGATCGTTGATGACCTTGGGAACCCCTTGCCTCTAGATGAAACCGGAGAGCTTCAAGTCAAAGGACCACAAGTGATGAAAGGCTATTGGCAGCGGCCAGAAGCGACAAAGAAAGCGATCAACTCAGACGGCTGGCTGTCTACTGGCGATATTGTCCGAATTGATAACAAGGGATTTATTTCTATTGTAGATCGCAAAAAGGATATGATCATTGTATCAGGCTTCAACGTTTACCCGAATGAAATCGAAGATGTTGTCGCCTCAAATGAGAAAGTTTTAGAGGTCGCTGTAATAGGTGAACCTAATGAAAAAACAGGGGAATTGATCAAACTGTTTGTGGTGAAGCGGGACCCAAGCTTGACCAAAGAAGAGATTAGAGGATATTGCCGTGAACATTTAACAGCTTACAAGGTACCAAAAGTTGTAGAGTTTAGAGAGGAACTTCCCAAGAGCAGCGTTGGGAAGATTTTACGCCGAGAGCTACGAACTGAAAATATAAAATCTCACTAATAGATGGACGGTTGACAGAGCTCTCACCACAACAGGTGAGAGCTCTTTTACACATCTGATAGGTCAAATACTGACACAGAACATCTCAGTATTTAAATTGAGAAACAATCGTATCTAACTTTTGACTAACCTGCGTTAATTCCTGACTACACTCAACAACGCCTTGTATTTTTCCATACGTATCGCTTGCTAAATCTGATATTTGGGTAATATTTTTATCAATTTCACTTGAAACTAGCGACTGTTCTTGCGATGCCGCCGATATTTGTACATTCATATTAACTAAGTTGTCCAATTTATGGTTTAAACCATCGATCTCCTGCACAACGTCTAAGGTATACCCCTTAGTCACACCGGCTTGCTCTTGACTTTGAATGATTAATTGGACGGTATCATGAATGCGAGACGTCAAATTACGTACTGTCTTTTCAATTTTTCGTGTTGAATGGTCCGTTTTCATCGATAAATCTCTTACTTCATCGGCGACCACAGCAAATCCACGCCCAAACTCACCCGCTCGCGCCGCCTCAATCGCGGCATTAAGTGCTAATAAATTAGTGCGCTCTGCAATGGCTTGAATCGTTGCTACCACAGTATTAATCTCACTACTTTGAAGTTCTAAATCCTCGACAAGGTGCTGAGACTTAGAGATCCGGCCCGCTAAGGTGTTCATGTTTTTATTCGCATTCTCGGTGACTTCTAAAGCCCTGTCCGACACCTCTTTTATGGTCGTGGTTGTGTAAGCGACTTGCTCAATATTAGAAGTAATAGACTGACCAGTTTGAACAAGTTCATTTACTGCAGTCGCAATGGATTCAGATTCGACTTTTTGAAGCTCGACATTCGTCATACTTCTCTTTGCAATTTCATCAGAGCTAACCGAGTTTTGATTCAAAATACTTCGCACCTCAGCAACTTCTTTA
>NZ_JACJFF010000199.1:0-2317 GCF_014164465.1 Vibrio sp. SG41-7
TATACGTTATACGTTATACGTTATACGTTATACGTTATACGATTTCCGCTGACGTGATTTAGGTGAATTTAAACGAGGTAAGGGGGTAAGTATTTGTGTGTGATAACACTACCATCATTAAACAGATCAGAGGCGAGGTCTACGAGAAGAAAGCTGAAAAGATGATAGAAAATATGTCCGAGCATCGCACGTCGGCTAAGGCTTTTCTCTCTTGCCTTTATGAAAATTAAGGTTTTTATCAAGCGCTTATCAGTTAAGGTCATCAAGATGTCTGAATTTTGTTTCGATATTCCGGTCGTTCTCGGCATTCAAGCGGGTCGTGTTTTGAGACGAGCTACGTCTTTTTCGGTACAGCCATATGATCGAGTGTGCACGTTGATGCCCTTTGCGACAAGCAGTGTTTCCTGAGCGTGAGTTGCTCTACTTTAGATAAATTGCAAGTTCCAATATAAAATACAAACACTTAGAAAATAATAATTAAGTAAGTCTAATTGAGCAGGTTGAAATCAAGTTTGAGCCCGCTCTGGTAAACTTAATGGGGGCAGATCCTAGCTAGACATTGACCTTCTGAGCTTGTCACTTTGGGCAAAAAGTAAAAATAGAGTAAAGCAAATGATGGCAAGTCCTGAAGATATTCCCAGTATAAATAAGCTTTCTTCATATATCAGAGGTAAGGCTATTGATAAAAAAGCGAGCATGACAACAAATAATTCACACCCTGCCCCGAAAATAGGACGCTGATGACGAAATACAGCCCATTGATAAACCATTGTTGATAACCTCCTTACAGCCGAGCTTAGTTACTATCTTGAGTTAAAATACGTTAAGGTCAATTTTGTTTCCGCTTTAGACTCGGGAACCGACTTAGGTAACTTTTGAACTACCTCTCTATTTTAAATATAACAATATCCTCTTACACGGAAAGTGATTTTAATATTATTTATGTGTAATTAATTTATAGGACCTCATTGGAAGTTTGGCGCTTAATAATTAAATTAATACCAACCCACAACCTAAGCTGACTATCATTAGCTCAATACAGTCAACCAAATTAATTTTTATCAAGAGAAAAGTTATGGGTAGCTTACCGCACTTATTCTGTTTGCTTTGAGCTCAGCCACTTACCGTTTCTATATCAGCCCAAAAGGTCAGAGAACCACGCTTAATGATTGATTGGTTGTCTTACTTCCAGTTGGTTGTCTTGTAACAAAAATTAAGTATAGCTACGAGATATAATAAAAATGATTAAACTATATTCACTTGTATTATTTTTTCTTTCCTCATTATTCTTGACAGGTTGTAATTTAGAATCATCAGAAGAAGTTGTAAAAACAAAGTTAACCTTAGAAAGGATCGATATTAGCGTATCCTCAACAATAACTTATGGAACAAGTCGGTTAATCTTGGCCAAAGGTAACAAACAAGCATTCATCGCCACAGGTTATTACTCAGATGGATCCTCAAAGGTACTCGCAGATTTAAGCTTAAGCGCTTGGCGTACAAGTAACGAGGAGATTGGTTTTTTTTCTAAACCGGGCGTATTTTCAACGGGGAATACAACTGGGGAGGTCGCTGTTTATCTAACTAAAGACGGCGTCACCAGTAATACTGTGGATGTCGAGGTCACCAACGCTGCCATCACTTCAATCACCGTTACCCCTTCAGCGGTCTCCGTCGTGGCAGGTCAGAGACAACAGTTACTCGCGACAGCCACCTACAGTGATGGTACCTCATCAGATGTGAGTGATTCCGTCACTTGGACGTCGGATGATCTGAGTACCGCGACAGTAACGCCGACAGGCTTTATGTCTGGCGTCAATGTCGGCCAAACAACGATAACCGCCACTAAAGACGGCGTCACCAGTAACACAGTGAGCGTGGAGATCAGCGCTGCGTTCATCACCGCGATTTCGGTCACACCGCCTTCGGTTTCCGTCGTGGAAGGTCAGAGACAACAGTTACTCGCGACAGCCACCTACAGTGATGGTACCTCATCAGATGTGAGTGATTCCGTCACTTGGACCTCTGACGAGCCACAGACAGCCACGGTCACCCCTACTGGTGTGTTATCGGGGAACGCTGTCGCCAACACGACTGTTACAGCCTTCAAAGATGGCGTCACCAGTAACACAGTGAACGTGGAGATCAGCGCTGCGTTCATCACCGCGATTTCGGTCACACCGCCTTCGGTTTCCGTCGTGGCAGGTCAGAGACAACAGTTACTCGCGACAGCCACCTACAGTGATGGTACCTCATCAGATGTGAGTGATTCCGTCACTTGGACGTCGGATGATCTGAGTACCGCGACAGTAACGCC
>NZ_JACJFF010000199.1:2417-5213 GCF_014164465.1 Vibrio sp. SG41-7
GACAGGCTTTATGTCTGGCGTCAATGTCGGCCAAACAACGATAACCGCCACTAAAGACGGCGTCACCAGTAACACAGTGAGCGTGGAGATCAGCGCGTGTACGCTCACTAGTACTTTTTGTATTGATTTATTCGATACTGGGAATGGGAAGTTGTTTACCAATTCACCCTCAACATTATTTCTCTCCTCTATTGGAGGAAGTGTAAATAATGGTGTTACGCAAGAAATTGGAACTTCTGGGCCTGCTGGAGATTTCTTGTGGTTCACCTGGGAGAACGCATCTAGGTTATGTGCCGCATATAATAACAGGAATTTAGCAGGACGCACCAACTGGCGTTTAGCAACAAAAAATGAGTTAGAAGGGCTCTTCAATACATACGGCAATATGTTCAACGCGCGCGGATGGCCAGTCAGGCTAAATTACTGGTCAAGTATGACAGTTGGTCCTGGCTTTTTTAATGTAAGCCTCAAGAATGGCGGGGGAGGGCCTAGTCTGGGAGAAGAAGAGTTGTATGCGTCCTGCGTCTCAGTTCCCTAACGTTTAACGTATGAGTTTTTGATCTTCCAACCTATAACCACCTACTTCGGCAGGTGGTTACTTTTTTCGTAGATGTGCAGTCAACTGTATTTAAAAGGATATCGCTGCAATCCTGAACGCCTGCGTAGCTGCGCCTCGTCGTTACCTTTCACTGATTTCAATTAAGTTCGAGTAAGGGATTACTGTTTTATGTGCTGATTTCCCTTTCGACTCGCATTTCATTTGATGGTGCTCGCAGGCTGTTAACCCTCCTCAAACAGAAAGGAAACTCTTCATGACACAACAACATACAACTCCAACGCTCTCTAAATCGAATTTAAGCGACCAGTGTTTCGCCCGCTGGCCATAAAAGCTTACCAAAAAATGATATATATTTGGGCGCTCGTCGTTGACTAAGGCAAGCTCCGTGACGTTTTTGTAAGTGTTTCACTAACCCGCTCTTGAGTATAACCATGATCTAAAGCCCAGCGATGGAGATCTTCAATCGGCATAGGTTTGGCGTAATAGTAACCTTGATGTTGAAAGACGCCTCTTAATAAAAGTCCTTTAGCTTCGAGTTTATTTTCAACTCCTTCTGCTACTAGATTTAGCTCTAATTGTTTAGCCATCTCAATATACCCATCGAGAACAGCGGACTTTCCTTCATCAATGGACCGTGTAAACATTTTGTCTATTTTGATAGTGTCAATATCGAAATAATGCAAATACGAGTTTCCGCCATAACCGGTACCTGCATCATCAAGGCTTATTTTAAGTCCTAATGTTTTGAGTAAGGCGATACGCTGACTGGCAAATGACAAATTTTCAATCGGTTGACGTTCTGTTAATTCAAGCGTCAGTTTGGAGTAGTCGTGCTGAAACCGCTTTAAATAGTGGTAAAAATCGTCATTTTGGAGGTGCAGAGGCGTGATGTTGACACTGCAATAAAACTCGGAGTTTTGACTCATCAAAGACGATAAGTCTTGGTAAATCGTTGTAATGAGATTCTCTGTTGTTGGAATGATCTCCCCACTTTGCTCTAGATAATGGATGAACTTGCTTGGTTCTATGACACGGCCATCAGAGGGAAGCCATCGGAGTAAAGCTTCGACACCGAGCATTTTACCTGTTTGTGCGTCGACGATGGGTTGATAATAGGGGTAAAACTGGGCGTCTCGAACCGCTTTTTGAAGAGCAATTTCTTTTTTTGCGTGCCAATAGGAAACACATAACCAAAGAATGGTGAGTGAAATCATAAAGAGTAAAGTGGTAACTGGCCACAAGTTTTGCTTAAACTTCGAGAGCACTCGTGAGGTAGAGACGGAGGATTCAAAGGTAAGAGGCAGATAGTTTGAAGCAACCGAGTTCGAGTACAGGCGATCGGCATTGGGCAAACTGCCTATTTCAAGGATAGTGTAATTTTCTTTTGGTAAAGATAAACGAATAGAGCGTTGATGGTCTAAATCATTTTCAAGAAAAAGGTATTCGGTGCGTAATGGAAAGAGGAAACCATATTGTCCATTCGAACCGTATAGATAGGGGGGATGTTTTGGGGCTGTGGAGAGAGAAACAATCGCTAAACGCCACATTTCCCCTTTTAGTTGTGTCTTGAGTAAGTTCTTAAAATTACGTTGTTCAAATTGCTCAACGCCAAAAGGGGAGCAATAGGTATAGGGTTTCTGTTTATCAAGATTAACGATGGGTATCGACATAAGTAGATGCGACACATAAAGCTTCTCTAACTGCTCTATAGTGTCAGTGGAGCATTCACCGCTAGCGACGCTTGCTTCAGAAAGAGTGGGTTTTTCAAGGCCATATTTAATCGCAACAGAAACGATTTGATCGAGGTAGTCGACGTCATGCTTAATTTCATTATGAACTTGATAAAGACTGGTTGCTAATGAAGCCAATAAGCTAAACAACAGGGCCAATAACATAACACCAGTCTTATAGACCCATTGAGGGTGGGGACTGAATAAGCGGTCTAACCAAGGGTGTCTGGAGCGCATACTTAACTCTTTATAATTATAAATCCAACGAATTGTGTTGAGCTGTGAAATGTTATTATGCGGTTTAATTAACGTTAATTTCTATAAAACCTTTTAATCTGAAAGGGTAAGATCATAAAAGTGGAAAGCCGATCACTCTTTGTTAGGAAGTTTCAATTTTTAGGTTCTAAATCAAGCCTTAAAGAAAACACTGACCGTAATCTTGGGCCGCATTAAACATATGGCTTAAATGTAAGGCTTTCTTTGTTAAAGGGTCATATTTATGACAAG
>NZ_JACJFF010000019.1:0-72298 GCF_014164465.1 Vibrio sp. SG41-7
AAGCGCTTAGCTTGGCTAATTTGACCTGCTGATTCGTTTTGGTTTCTTACGAAGCCTTCCCGTTTCAACGAGGTCGCATTATAGAGATTTCGATCACACTGGCAAGCCCTTTTTGAAGTTTTTCTCGTTTTTTTATTCGTTCGATTAAAAAGAGCACAAAACGCCTCAAAAGTAGGCTTTTCTCTTACATCTCTTGCAATTTTTTAGAGAATAAAGAGACTTTTTCCCAGTTCGTATACTCAACTTCCTTGGTTGTGTCCGTTTCTCCGCCTGTCATATTCATAATGAAGCGAATCATGGTTTTATCGAACCAGTTATAACGAGGGTAATAGAGAGCACCCGCGAATACACCGATTAGAGTCGGCTGCCATGGTGACTTAAGAAGAAACTTCTTAATATAGGCACTACCTTCAGGGGTGTCTTTACCTTGGTCTTCTTTACGAGCCGTTAAGTTAACGCAGAAGAAGGCAACCTTATTGGATTGCAACTGAGTAAGGTTGGCATCAATGAACTTATATAGCTTCTTATTAAGGTGGCCGTAACGAATAGATGCACCAATCAACACTCTGTCGTATTGAGCAAAGTCGACATTACTAATAGTGTGCAGATCTTGAAGCTCACATTCGAACTCATTCATTTCTTCTTTTATATAGTTCAAGATCTTCTTGGTTTGCCCTTCACGGCTTGAATACAAAAATAGAGCTTTTGCCACAATATGTCCTTAGCTACGCCAAAACGTAGGGGTCAACAAAATTAATAAGGTGAATATCTCTAAACGACCAAACAGCATAGATACGATCAACACCCATTTGGCCTTATCATTCACATCGCCGAAGTGCATTGCCACTTCACCTAAGCCAGGGCCAAGGTTATTCAATGTTGCCGCTACGGCAGAGAAAGCACTCAGCTCATCCATCCCAGTAGCAATAAGAGCCAACATACAAACCACAAAAACCAATGCGTATGCAGAGAAGAAGCCCCAAACCGCATCAACAACACGTTGTGGTAACGCAGAACCGCCAACTTTGATGGTATAGACAGCACGCGGGTGAACAAGACGCTTCATTTCACGAGCACCTTGTAGAGTAAGCAATAAGATTCGAATAACTTTCATACCACCGCCCGTTGAACCTGCACAGCCCCCTATAAAAGAAGAGAACAGAAGCAGAACAGGTAAGAACAATGGCCACTCGGAGAAACCTGTAGTGGTGAAGCCTGCTGTCGTCGATATAGATACCGTTTGGAACAAGGCTTGATCAAAGGCATCGTAATACGAGTCATAAGAGTGGTGATTAAGCAGTAATAAGAAACAAACTAAGAACAAGACTGCTTGAATAAAGATAAAGGCGCGGAATTCAGGATCTTTCCAATAATACTTAGGATGCACACCACCAGAAGCAAATGCAGCAAAGTGAAGCGAATAGTTACACGCAGAGATAAGAAGGAACACGACCGTAATCATGTTGATAGCCGGACTATTGAAATAGCCCATACTCGCATCGTGAGTCGAGAAGCCACCAATCGCAATAGTAGAGAAGCTATGACTGATAGCATCAAAGAAGCTCATGCCTGCAAGCCAAAACGCCACCGCACAAGCAATCGTTAGACTCAGATAGATGTACCAAAGCGCTTTTGCCGTTTCAGCAATACGCGGAGTCATCTTACTGTCTTTTACAGGGCCCGGGATTTCTGCACGATATAGCTGCATACCACCGATGCCGAGAACAGGAAGGATGGCTACCGCCAATACGATGATACCCATACCACCAAACCATTGCAGGAACTGGCGGTAAAACAGAATCGCCTTAGGCAGATCATCGAGGCCGACAATAACGGTCGCGCCCGTGGTTGTTAATGCAGAGAAGGATTCGAAGAAAGCATCGGTTACCGACACATTGGGGTTATCGGCGATCAAAAACGGCAGCGCACCAGCACTACCGATTACCGTCCAGAATAAAACAACAATCAAGAAGCCATCACGCG
Source organism: Vibrio sp. SG41-7 (assembly GCF_014164465.1). Classification (NCBI taxonomy): domain Bacteria; kingdom Pseudomonadati; phylum Pseudomonadota; class Gammaproteobacteria; order Vibrionales; family Vibrionaceae; genus Vibrio; species Vibrio sp. SG41-7. The sequence goes on from NZ_JACJFF010000019.1 coordinate 1,984, forward strand.
CTTTCAATTCATGCTTATAACGTCGGTTTGGAAACCAGCAGGTTGCTCCACAGAATAAGAGAACAAAAAAGGTCGTCACAAATGGAACACCCGCACCATCTCGATAGATCAGAGCGACGAGCGCAGGTGCGAGCATTGATACACTAAAAAGTGCTAATAATAATCCGACGATTCGAATAATTGAGCGAAATTGCATGAGCTATTGAACGAAGCGAAATGCTTCACACTTCCTAGTTGTCTTTGACTTTCGTTACCAGTGCCTTAGCACCGCTTTTATTGATCATGGTTTGGGTAAACGAATCTACCTGAAGGAGCTCTATTTCAATAATAAGCTCAACTTGAACACCATAATCCGCTTGGACTTCAACAGCCTGATGCTGAGCCATGATGGATTGTGCAATCGGCACAAAGCCATAGTCTAACTCTAGCCGTAATTTTGTGGTTATTTTTTTCTCGATAGTTTGAAGCAGCTTGAGAGCTTGTTGTACTCCACCACCATAAGCCTTAACTAAACCACCAGTACCGAGCTTGATTCCGCCTGAATAGCGAGTGACTACAGCCGTTAACTCGCCAACACCTGAACCAGACAGTTGCGCCAAGATAGGCTTTCCAGCAGTACCCGAGGGTTCGCCATCATCACTAAAGCCCCACTTCATCGAGTCTTCAGGTCGCCCTGCAGCAAAGCCCCAACAGTTATGTCGCGCTGAAGAATGCTCTTTTTTTACCTGTTCAACGAACTGCTTAGCAGCTTCTACACTTGGAGTATGAGCAAGATGAGTAATAAAAACGCTCTTTTTTATCTCTTCTTCAAATAAAGCCGACGCTGACGGTACTAAATAGGGCTGTTCATTCATATCGTTAACTTAATTATTAAGAGCGACGAAGTGTATCACGCGTGAATAATAAGGGTTAGAGGATCTGTGCTGTCGCACAATGTTAAACAATTGTTTAAAAAATGTATTGAAATTAATCAAGCAGAGGTACAGACTAGAACAACTGGTCTTACCAGGTGCTCTACAATAATAGAAAGATAACAAGATTCTCTCAAACAATCGTGGATTGTATGTCATGGAGATAGACAATGATTTACCAAGCTAACACCCTACAGGTAAAGGAATTACAAGATGGTATTGCGGAATTAAGCTTCTGTGCACCGGCATCTGTAAACAAACTCGACCTTGCAACTTTAGAATCACTAGATAAAGCGTTAGATGCTCTTAATGCTCACGCAGGATTACGTGGTTTAATCTTAACTTCAAACAAAGACGCGTTCATTGTGGGCGCAGACATCACTGAATTTCTTGGCCTATTTGCTAAGCCAGAAGCAGAACTTGATGAATGGTTAAGATTCGCTAATTCAATCTTCAGCAAGCTCGAAGACCTTCCTGTCCCAACTCTTTCAATGATGCGTGGCCATGCCCTTGGCGGCGGCTGTGAATGTGTACTCGCTACCGATTTCCGTATCGGTGACAAGACCACCAGCATAGGTCTACCAGAAACCAAACTTGGCATCATGCCTGGTTTTGGTGGTTGTGTGCGCCTACCTCGTGTTATCGGTGCTGACAGCGCGATGGAAATTATCACTCAAGGCAAAGCATGCCGTGCAGATGAAGCGCTTAAAGTTGGCTTGTTAGATGCGATTGTTGAAACAGACCAACTACTAGAATCAGCGATCAACACGGTTTCTTTGGCAGCCAATGAGAAACTTGATTGGCAGCTACGCCGCAAACAAAAAACGTCAGCGCTTTCACTAAGCAAACTAGAAGCGATGATGAGCTTTACCATGGCTAAGGGCTTAGTGGCTCAAAAAGCAGGGCCTCACTACCCAGCTCCGATTACTTCTGTGATTGCAATTGAAGAAGCAGCGCGCAGCGATCGCGATGCGGCGTTAGACATTGAACGCAAACATTTCGTTAAGCTAGCAAAATCTGAAGAAGCGAAAGCCCTTGTCGGTTTATTCTTAAATGACCAATACATTAAAGGCTTAGCAAAACAAGCTGGTAAGTCTGCGAATAAAGCAACTGAACGCGCAGCAGTACTTGGCGCTGGCATCATGGGCGGCGGTATTGCTTACCAGTCAGCATTGAAAGGCGTGCCAGTGATGATGAAAGACATTGCACAAGCGTCTCTTGATCTTGGTATGAACGAGGCTTCTAAGCTGTTGAATAAACGCTTATCACGCGGTCGCCTGGATGGGTTCAAGATGGCAGGCATTCTGTCTTCTATTACTCCAAGTCTACATTATGCAGGTGTTGAGCAATCAGATGTGATTGTGGAAGCGGTTGTAGAAAACCCTAAAGTAAAAGCAGCAGTTTTGAGCGAAGTGGAAGGTCTGGTTGGTGAAGACACGGTTCTTACATCAAACACCTCAACGATTCCAATCAACCTGTTAGCGAAATCTTTAAAGCGCCCTGAAAACTTCTGTGGCATGCACTTCTTTAATCCAGTACACCGCATGCCTTTGGTTGAGATCATCCGTGGCGAGCATACTTCAGAAGAAACAATTAATCGCGTAGTCGCTTACGCAGCGAAAATGGGCAAATCCCCTATCGTTGTTAATGACTGCCCTGGCTTCTTCGTAAACCGTGTACTTTTCCCTTACTTTGGCGGTTTCAGCATGTTGCTACGCGACGGTGCTGACTTCACTAAGATCGATAAAGTCATGGAGCGCAAGTTCGGTTGGCCAATGGGCCCAGCATACCTACTAGACGTTGTTGGTTTAGACACAGCACACCATGCCCAAGCAGTAATGGCGCAAGGTTTCCCTGAGCGTATGGGTAAAGAAGAGCGTGATGCGATTGACGCGCTTTATGTCGCTGAAAAATACGGCCAAAAGAACGGCAGCGGTTTCTACACGTACAGCGTAGACAAGCGCGGTCGCCCTAAGAAGACCTTCTCTGAAGACATTCTTCCTATCTTGGCTGACGTATGCCAACAGCCACAAGACTTTGATGACCAGACCATTATCCAGCGCGTGATGATTCCAATGATCAACGAAGTGGTGCTTTGCTTAGAAGAAGGCATTATCGCGACACCGCAAGAAGCGGATATGGCACTGGTTTACGGTTTAGGCTTCCCTCCATTCAGAGGCGGCGTATTCCGCTACTTAGACAGTGTGGGTATTGGTAACTTCGTTGAAATGGCGAAAGGCTACCAAGACTTAGGTGCAATGTACCAAGTTCCTCAACTATTGCTTGATATGGCAGCGAAAGGCGAAAGCTTTTACGACGGCCAACAAGCCAGTTCTCTGTAACCCACATTTGGAAAAGGAATAGCAAAATGAAAAATGTAGTTGTTGTTGATTGCCTTCGTACCCCAATGGGACGTTCCAAAGGTGGAGCTTTCCGTCACACTCGAGCTGAAGATCTGTCGGCACATTTGATGAAAGGCATTTTAGAGCGCAACCCAGAAGTAAACCCTGTCGAAATTGAAGACATTTACTGGGGTTGTGTACAACAAACGCTAGAGCAAGGCTTCAACGTTGCACGTAACGCTGCCTTGCTTGCTGGTCTACCGATTGAGATTGGTGCGGTGACGGTCAACCGTTTATGTGGTTCATCTATGCAAGCTCTGCATGATGCAACCCGTTCTATCATGGTGGGTGATGCTGAAATCTGCCTGATTGGTGGTGTCGAGCACATGGGTCATGTACCAATGAACCATGGTGTTGATTTTCACCCTGGCATGTCAAAACACGTAGCGAAAGCGGCCGGCATGATGGGTCTAACGGCTGAGATGCTAGGCAAAATGCACGGTATTAGCCGTGAAGACCAAGACGCATTCGCAGCGCGCTCACATGCTCGAGCTCAAGCAGCTACAGTTGAAGGTCGTTTCAAGAATGAAATCCTGCCAACAGAAGCTCACGCAGCAGACGGTTCACTGTTCACTCTGGATTACGATGAAGTCATTCGCCCAGAAACTACGGTTGAAGGCTTATCTCAGCTTCGCCCGGTATTTGACCCAGCAAACGGTACGGTAACAGCAGGTACTTCATCAGCACTGTCTGATGGTGCATCGGCAATGCTTATCATGAGCGAAGAGAAAGCCAACGCACTTGGCCTGAAGATTCGCGCTCGCGTGAAGTCGATGGCTATCGCTGGCTGCGATCCTTCAATCATGGGTTACGGCCCAGTACCAGCGACGAAAAAAGCACTTAAACGTGCGGGCCTAACCATCGAAGATATGGGTGTGATTGAGCTAAACGAAGCGTTTGCTGCTCAATCTCTTCCATGTGCGAAAGACCTAGGTCTACTGGATGTGGTTGACGAGAAAGTAAACCTTAACGGCGGTGCGATTGCTCTTGGTCACCCACTGGGCTGTTCTGGTTCTCGTATCTCGACGACCCTAATCAACCTGATGGAAGCACAAGACGTGAAATACGGTTTAGCGACCATGTGTATTGGTTTAGGCCAAGGTATTGCAACGGTATTTGAACGCCCATAGCGGTCGTTGGTTGTAATACTTGTAGGGTAATCTTTTGTGCAGCTATATTTATATAGCTGCACTTTTTATTGCTCGGCGTCCAATAATGTATCGATTCGTTCAGCGAACTTAGCGAGAGAAAAAACATCACTCACATCTATGCACAAAACGCATAGATTCAATGTTGATGTTTCATTATTTTTTCTTCGATGATTCAACTAAAGTTACTTCAGTTTCCTAATATTCCTCCCACGGAGCAGATCATGTTTAAAGCACTTGTACTAAACCAAGAAGATAAAAAAACTATCGCATCAGTATCTCAAATTGATGAATCTCACTTACCAGAAGGTAACGTGAAGGTTGATGTGAGCTACTCTTCTTTGAACTACAAAGATGGTTTGGCGATTACAGGTAAAGGGCGCATTGTTCGTAACTTCCCTATGGTTCCTGGTATCGACCTTTCAGGTGTGGTTTCACAATCTGATGACCCGCGTTACAAAGCAGGCGACGAAGTTGTTCTAACTGGTTGGGGTGTTGGTGAAGGTCACTGGGGTGGCATGGCTGAGAAAGCGAGCCTAAACGGTGATTGGTTAGTGCCAATGCCAGCGGGTCTAGACGCTAAGAAAGTCATGGCGATCGGTACAGCAGGTTTCACCGCAATGCTTTGTGTGCAAGCTATCGTGGATGCAGGCATCAAACCAGAAGACGGTGAGATCCTAGTCACTGGCGCAAGTGGCGGCGTAGGCAGCGTGTCTATTACGCTACTTAACCAACTGGGTTACAAAGTGGCTGCGGTGACTGGTCGTGCTTCTGCAAACAGTGAACTACTTAAATCACTAGGCGCGACACGCATTGTAGAGCGTGCTGAACTAGAAGAACCGGCGAAGCCACTTGAGAAACAACTGTGGGCTGGTGCTATCGATACGGTAGGCAGCAAAGTACTTGCGAAAGTATTGGCACAAATTGATTACAACGGCGCGGTTGCAATGTGTGGTCTAGCAGGCGGTTTTGACTTACCAACCACGGTAATGCCATTCATTCTGCGTAACGTTCGCCTACAAGGTGTGGACTCGGTAATGTGCCCTCGTGAAAAACGTATTAAAGCGTGGGAACAACTGGCTGAGCTATTACCAGAATCTTTCTACGGCCAAGCGACTAAAGAAGTGTCTTTAGATGGCGCAATTCAAGCTGCAGAAGACATCACTAACGGTCAAATCACTGGTCGCGTAGTTATAAAGCTTTAGTAATCAGCTAAAGCTTAACTATCCCAGAACAACAAAGGGCTGATTACTATCTGCCCTTTTGCATTTTTGTCATTAGAATCAAGTGAACCAAAGCTAAGACCTCAGTTAACCCAAACCTACATCCGCAATCCGTTTTTGAATCAGCTCACCACACTCTTCTTTTACCACTCTTCTTAACCATTGTTGCGAGGCAGAAGAATCGCAGCGCGAGTGCCAGATCAGTGAGTAATCAAACGGCATAAACTCAAATGGTAATGGCTTGACGACTAAGTCATAACGTTCTGCCACCAAATAAGCCAGATCGGCTGGTACAGTGATCACCAACGGCATTCTATCGACAATCGCTAATGCGGCTTCAAGGTGATAAGCACGTAGCACCATTTTACGTGGGTTTTGATTGGCTAAAGCATTATCTAATAACGCTTTAACACCATCACTGATCGCAATCATCGCGTGCGGGAGTGATACATAGTCTGCAAGGCTTAAAGGCTGATCCGCCAATGGGTGGTTTTTAGATAACAGACACGATACACCGACCGGCCCCAATACCTCTTGATGAAGTGGTGCAATGCTGCCACTCGGGCGACAAATCGCCATATCCACACGTTCGGTGCTGAGCTGTTTAAACAAATGTTCATGCTGCAGCGGAGCAAACTCCAAAGATATGTTCGGCGCTTGTTCATAAATCTTAGGCAACGCATAAGGCAAGATGGTTTGCATCGCGTAGTCAGTGGTCGCAATTAAAAAACGCTCACTGCAATAGTAAGGATCGAAATCACTCGGACTCAGCAACTGACGGAATGATTCTAAAGGCTGATCAATGCGCTGGCTGATCTCGAGTGCTTTCTTGGTGGGAATAAGGTGCTGACCTTGGCGTGTAAACAGGGGATCGTTGAGTAGTTCTCTTAAGCGCCCTAATACTCGGCTGGTTGCCGATTGGCTTAGGTTCAGACGAAGCGCGGCTTGACTAACGCTGCCCTCTTCAATCAATACCTTTAAGGCGACCAGTAAATTCAGGTCTCTACGATAGATGTCTTCTAATTCCACGCCACTTACCTAGTTGTATAGAACTGTCATTAGTTACTAAGTTGTTTATAGCATGCTTTAGATAAAAAAAATCCCGCAATTATGCGGGGAAGCCCAAGAAAATCTGGGGATAGTGTCGGAATGTTGTCGTATCGGAATTTGCTTGTTGTATTCGGGTTAGTGCTCTTGCTCTTCGGCTATACCTTGCCAACGGCGCATCTCTACCCAAATACCAATAATCGTTGCTACTATGCCAAAGATAGGCATCAGTGAAGTCTCTGTCGATGAGCGTAAAACTAACGCACAGAAAGAAATAAAACAGAGAACTGAATAAATTGTTAATCTATCTAATCCTGTCAACATCGCCACTCCTTAGCTAGTTGCCTTTGTTTCGAGTTGTTATCAACTTGTTAACCAAGTTATAGGAAATGATTCTGTTTGCCAAGCACTTATTGCATATTTTTTCTGCAGACGTATTATTCACTCGTTAGATAGAAATAGAGATACAAACCATGACATTCAAACCTGAACTGGCAACCCATACTTTAGAAGCTGAAGGCCTACGTTGCCCGGAACCAGTAATGATGGTCAGGAAGACAATTAGAAACATGCAGGATGGCGATGTGTTACTGGTAAAAGCTGACGATCCTTCGACAACTCGAGATATCCCGAGCTTTTGTCGATTCATGGATCACCAGTTGGTAGGTCAAGCGACAGAAACGTTACCTTACCAGTATTTGATCAGAAAGGGATTGGAGGCATAACGCCCCACCGAGTATCAAGCATCAAAAAAGCCGCTCGTACCTTAATGTTCTTCAACAGAACTCAGAGTACGAGCGGCTTTTTATTTATTCGTTTCTAGACTTGTTTTGCAGATGCTCAAGCTGATGCTGAATTTCTCGGATATCTTTGCGCATAGGAATAATATGCGCCACTCGAATCCAGGCCTCTACCGCAAGCCCAGTCATGATCATCGAACCAGCCACCATTGGTAGCCACATGTCCGTCAACACCATGCCTAATAGTGTAAGTGCAAGACCAAAGGTAAATAGATAACTTTGGCTTTGTGGAGTAATACCCATATAACGCGTCAACATAATCATGCCCTCGTGTTCTTAACTCACAAGATTAAAATATCATGACAAGTATGACAGTTATATGTCCATTCGCTCGATAAACCCGACAATACTGTAAGAGTATGACCTACAACACACTACTCCACTGGTTGAATATAATAAGACTCAATACTACCGCTTAATAGAAAGCCGCTGCGATAGCCAAACCCACGAATAACAAGGCGGTGATCTTGCGAATCAGATCAAGAGGCATCTTATCTGCCGATAACTTACCAATGATCACCACTGGCACATTCGCCAGCAACATACCAATGGTAGTACCCAGAATTACCCACGTTAATGCATCAGAATATTGAGCCCCTAGAATGGAGGTCGCAATCTGAGTCTTATCGCCAATCTCAGCAATAAAGAAAGCGATAAAACTGGCGACAAATGGGCCTCGATTCGAGATCTGCTCATCGTCATCCAACTTATCCGGAATCAGAATCCAGCCCGCCATCGCAATGAAACTGACCACCAGCACCCATTTTAAGATTTCAGGAGATAAGTAATCTGCGATAACGACACCGAGCCATGCAGCAAGAGCATGATTGGCAATGGTGGCAAAGAAGATAGCCGCGATGATAGGTATCGGCTTGCGATATCGACTGGCTAATAAAAGGGATAGCAACTGAGTCTTATCACCGATCTCGGCTAAGGCGACAGTTGTAATTGAAATTGCTAAAACGCTCACGACATGCTCATTTGGGACGGAGATTATTATATTTAACCAAAGACAAACCTCGCGCCCCATCCCGGTTCACGATGCTTGTCTAAGGTCTTGCTAAGCGCCACCAAGATGGTGGTTGCCTCGAACGCCATGATGATTTTGCATCAATTATGTTGACGGACGAACTCATTCAATAGGATATGAATAAGTAAGCTACTCCCCAAAGACCGCGAGATTTTAATCACCCACGCTTTCAAACACAAGTGTCAAAGTTATCAAAATATCCACTTGTGCCGAAAAACAAACATTAAAGGCAAAAAAATCCACTAAACGACATTTTAGACTACTAATTAAACAAGATTACCCCTACTCGCTTTACCAATATCTCGGTATACTCAGAGGTTATTTTTCTCATTCATTTAAAAGAATCGCGCGAACCTGACTATGCAAAAATACGATATCAAAACCTTCCAGGGAATGATCCTCGCGCTGCAGGATTACTGGGCACAAAACGGTTGTACCATTGTTCAACCACTAGATATGGAAGTAGGTGCTGGCACCTCTCACCCAATGACATGTCTACGTGCACTTGGCCCAGAGCCAATGTCTACGGCATACGTTCAACCTTCTCGTCGTCCGACCGATGGTCGTTACGGTGAAAACCCGAACCGCCTGCAGCACTACTATCAATTCCAAGTAGCTCTAAAACCTTCTCCAGATAACATCCAGGAGTTGTACTTAGGCTCGCTTGAAGTTCTTGGTGTCGATCCACTTGTTCACGATATTCGCTTCGTAGAAGACAACTGGGAAAACCCAACGCTAGGCGCATGGGGTCTTGGTTGGGAAGTATGGCTAAACGGTATGGAAGTGACTCAATTCACTTACTTCCAACAAGTTGGCGGTCTTGAGTGTAAGCCTGTAACGGGTGAGATCACTTACGGTATCGAGCGTCTAGCAATGTACATCCAAGAAGTAGACTCTGTTTACGACCTTGTATGGAACGTAGCACCAGACGGTTCTAACGTGACTTACGGTGACATCTTCCACCAAAACGAAGTTGAGCAATCAACGTACAACTTCGAGCACGCAGACGTAGATTTCCTATTCACTTTCTTCGACCAGTGCGAAAAAGAGTGTAAAGAGCTACTTGAGCTTGAGAAGCCACTGCCGCTTCCAGCTTACGAGCGCATTCTAAAAGCAGGTCACGCATTCAACATTCTTGATGCGCGCAAAGCTATCTCTGTAACAGAGCGTCAACGTTACATCCTTCGTATCCGCAACCTGACTAAAGCTGTTGCAGAGGCGTACTACGCGTCACGTGAAGCGCTTGGCTTCCCAATGTGCCGTTCTGTAGAAAAAAAGGAAGGTAAATAATCATGGCGAAGAATTTTCTAATTGAACTGGGTACGGAAGAGCTTCCGCCAACGGCACTTCGTTCTCTAGCAGAAGCCTTTGCTTCTAACTTTGAAGCGGGTCTTAAAACGGCTGAGCTTTCTCACGAAGGCATCAAGTGGTACGCAGCACCTCGTCGTCTAGCACTTAAAGTGACGGCACTGGCTGAAGGCCAAGCAGACAAAGTCGTTGAGAAGCGCGGTCCTGCAATTTCTGTCGCATTCGATGCTGAAGGCAACGCGACTAAAGCTGCACAAGGTTGGGCTCGTGGTAACGGTATTACTGTTGAGCAAGCTGACCGTCTGAAAACAGACAAAGGTGAGTGGCTTCTTTTCAAACAAGAAGTGGCTGGCAAACCAGTTCAAGAATTGGTAATGGACATCGCTGCGAAAGCACTGGCTGGCCTACCAATTCCTAAAGCAATGCGCTGGGGTAACTCAGACATTCAATTTATCCGTCCAGTGAAAACACTGACAGTACTACTAGGTGATGAGCTTGTTGAAGGCAAAATCCTAGGCGTAGCTTCTGCTCGTACTATCCGTGGCCACCGTTTCATGGGCGAACAAGAGTTCACAATCGACTCTGCTGACCAATACCCTGCGATCCTAGAAGAGCGCGGTAAAGTAATGGCAGATTACGATGCGCGTAAAGCGATCATTCTTGCTGATGCTAAAAAAGCAGCAGATGCGGTTGGCGGTATTGCTGACCTAGAAGATGACCTTGTTGAAGAAGTTACCTCTTTGGTTGAATGGCCTGTGGTGCTTACTGCTAAGTTTGAGCAAGGGTTCCTAAAAGTGCCTTCTGAAGCTTTGGTTTACACCATGAAAGGCGACCAGAAGTACTTCCCTGTTTATTCGCATGAGATTGGTGACGCTGAAAGAAGCCTTCTACCAAACTTCATCTTCGTATCGAACATCGAGTCTAAAGAGCCTCGTCACGTTATCGAAGGTAACGAGAAGGTTGTCCGTCCACGTCTTGCTGATGCTGAGTTCTTCTTCAACACCGACCGTAAGCGTCCGCTTATCGACCGTCTTGCTGAACTAGACCAAGCTATCTTCCAGAAGCAATTGGGTACAATAAAAGACAAAACAGACCGCATCACAGAACTTGCTGGCTACATTGCTGAGCAAATCGATGCTGACGTTGAAAAGTCTAAGCGCGCAGGCCTACTAGCTAAGTGTGACCTAATGACATCAATGGTATTCGAATTTACGGATACTCAAGGTGTGATGGGCATGCACTACGCAACGCACGATGGTGAAGACGATCAAGTAGCACTGGCACTTTACGAGCAGTACATGCCTCGTTTCGCAGGTGACACACTACCAAGCACTGGCATCTCTTCTGCTGTAGCAATGGCAGACAAGCTAGACACTATCGTGGGTATCTTCGGTATTGGCCAAGCACCAAAAGGTTCTGACCCATTCGCTCTACGTCGTGCATCACTAGGTGTGCTACGTATCATAGTTGAAAACGGCTACAACCTAGACCTAACTGACCTTATCGGTAAAGCGAAAGAGCTACTAGGCGACAAGCTAACTAACGAAAACGTAGAAGCTGACGTTATCGACTTTATGCTAGGTCGTTTCCGCGCATGGTACCAAGATGCTGGTTTCAGCGTTGATATCATCCAAGCGGTACTAGCACGTCGTCCAACCAAGCCAGCTGACTTTGACCAACGTGTTAAAGCGGTTTCTCACTTTCGTGAACTGGAAGCAGCAGAAGCATTAGCAGCAGCGAACAAGCGTGTAGGTAACATCCTCGCGAAATTCGATGGCGATCTACCCGCTGAAATCGATCTAGCGCTTCTTCAAGAAGACGCAGAGAAAGCGCTGGCTGAAAACGTTGAAGTAATGACGGAAGCACTAGAACCAGCATTCGCGACAGGCAACTACCAAGAAGCCTTAAGCAAACTTGCTGATCTACGCGAACCCGTTGATGCATTCTTCGATAACGTAATGGTTATGGCTGATGATGAAGCGCTTAAGAAAAACCGTCTAACGCTACTGAACAACCTACGTAACCTGTTCCTACAGATTGCTGACATCTCTCTACTGCAAAAATAAGCACGAGTGAGACAGTTGCTCTAAGTCATACTCTGAGTAACTAACGGTAAACACCCAAAGGGAAGCGAAAGCTTCCCTTTTTGTTTTTGTGAACCAAGCATTTGTTTGTAGGCGTATTATTGATTAACTGAATGAAACAGCACTCAGACTGTAGAGGGCATTGTTTGCTATAAATAACCTGTTTATTCAGGGGAAGGGAACAATGAAAAAAACAGTACTCGCGCTTTCAATGCTCGCACTCAGCGCATGCAGCCAAACCAGTGACAATAACCTATTACTGACAATTGATAACGACACTGTCGTATTTGAATCATCAGGTAAAGGCACCGTAATTGCAGAACAGGAACTCGCCAAAGGTAGCTATACCTTCTCTATCAGCGACGCTCAAAATACCTGTGGTACTAACTATGCTTTGGCTGAAGAGAGTCGCATCAAATTCAATAAACCCCTTCGTCTAGACGACTGTGCCGAGAATTCTGAAATCGCCATCAAGGTCTTTCGCGCTAACACCTACCAGTTTACGCTCAACCCACAGACCAATGAACTCACGGTTCAGATAAAGCCAAAGCAGCAACAAGTTCAAAGCTTTGCCTGCCCAGTACCTAGTGACCAGCCAACCACCATCAACGTTGCTCAAACCTTTGATGATGGCACCTTGGTAAGAGACGCCCTTTCAGGAAAACAAGTCACAGTTACCAACGGCAGCGTCACCATGCAGCCAGCAGAAAATAGCCAAGGCGTTCTGCTACTCGAGAAAGTAGAACCAGAAACCAAAGCCGATTTTAGTTGGGACAACGCCACGGTTTACTTCGTGATGACCGACCGCTTCCACAATGGCAACCCTGATAACGACAACAGTTACAATCGTAGCCAAGATGGACAAGATGAAATAGCCACCTTCCACGGTGGTGACTTAGCCGGGTTAACCGAAAAACTCGACTACATAGAATCACTCGGTGCCAATGCCATCTGGATTACCTCTCCACTAGAGCAGATCCATGGCTGGGTTGGCGGCGGTGATCGCGGTGACTTCAAACACTACGGCTACCACGGCTACTACCATCAAGATTGGACCAAGCTCGATGACAACATGGGCACCGAAGACGAGCTGAAAACCTTCATCGATACCGCGCACAGCAAAGGCATTCGCGTTGTTTGGGATGTGGTAATGAACCACACCGGTTATGCGACACTTGCCGACATGCAAGAGTTTGATTTTGGTAAGCTCAACCTAACTGACGAAGAAGCCAAACAAACACTTGGCGAAAATTGGACAGATTGGCAACCCGCTAAAGGTCAGAACTGGCACTACTTCAACAACTACATCTCTTACAGCGACAAAGAAGCGTGGGAAAAGTGGTGGGGCAAAGCTTGGTTGCGCAGCGATATCGGCGCCTATGACTCTCCGGGTTACAATAACCTCACCATGTCTTTGGCGCACCTGCCCGATTTCAAAACAGAGTCGACAGAGACAACCGGGCTGCCTAATTTCTATCTCAATAAGTCCACCAGCGCGACCGATGAACTCAAAACCCCTCGTGAACATCTCATCACTTGGTTGTCTGACTGGGTACGCGAATATGGCGTTGATGGCTTTAGAGTCGATACCGCGAAGCACGTTGAGTTAGATGCGTGGGCAGAACTGAAAGAGAGCACTAATCAAGCGCTTGCAGAATGGAAGCAGAACAACCCAGACAAAGCGTTGGATGACCTACCATTCTGGATGACGGGTGAAGTATGGGCACACAGCGTGGTGAAATCAGACTATTTCGCTAACGGGTTTGATTCGATCATCAACTTTGAATTCCAGAGTGATATCGCACCCAAAGCACTTAAGTGTCTATCCGATCTCGATGCTGACTACCTGCGCTACGCAGACAAGATCAACAGTGACAGTGAGTTCAACGTGTTGAGTTACCTTTCATCTCACGACACCTCGTTATTCTGGACACAGCACGGCAGTGACTTTGCTAAACAAACCAAAGCTGCAAACGCGTTGATGCTGACTCCTGGTGCAGTGCAGATCTATTACGGTGATGAAATCGCTCGTGATTTCGGCCCAACAGGATCAGATCCGATGCAGGGCACCCGTTCAGACATGCCTTGGGATCAAATCACAGGCGAACGAGCGCAGCTGTTAGAACACTGGCAAACCCTTGGCCAATTCCGCCAACGCCACCCAGCGGTAGCCCAAGGTAAGCACATCATTCGTAACAGCCAGGGCTACTATGCGTTCGAACGCCAATACCAAGATGACAAGGTATTAGTCGTTTATACCGGCTCAAAGTAAACGCTGATTGAAATAACCCGCACAAATTAAAAGGAGAAGCTTAGGCTTCTCCTTTTTTGATCACGAAACACTCGTTCAATAAGAAAGCAGACACTCATTAGTTAAACTTTATAGAAGTTTTTTTCACGTTAGAGCATTTGGCGCTATGCGTCGCAAAAACATTGCGGTATGTTCAAGGAACACACTGATGGTAGACATAAGGTCTGCCTTAATGACACATAACAAGCAATCACAATGAATTAGGTAAAATAAGTAATGCAGTTCTCTAAGTTTGGTGAAAAATTTAATCGATACTCTGGAATCACTCGTTTAATGGATGATTTGAATGATGGCCTGCGCACTCCTGGCGCAATCATGCTCGGTGGTGGCAACCCAGCCGCTATCCCAGCCATGCTCGATTACTTTAACCAAGCCAGTGCCGACATGCTCGCCAGTGGAGAACTCATCGCCGCCCTCGCCAACTACGATGGTCCGCAAGGCAAAGACAGCTTCATTAAGTCGTTAGCGGCAATGCTGAAAGAAACTTATGGTTGGGACATCAGCGAGAAGAACATCAGCCTGACCAACGGCAGTCAAAGTGGCTTCTTTTACCTATTCAATCTTTTAGCAGGCCAACAGCCAGACGGATCACACAAGAAAATCTTGCTACCGATCGCGCCGGAATACATCGGCTACGGCGATGCTGGCATTGATGACGATATTTTTATCTCTTACCACCCAGAGATCGAACTGCTAGAAAACCGCCAGTTTAAATACCACGTTGATTTTGAACAGCTCAAGGTTGATGACTCGGTTGCCGCTATCTGTGCCTCTCGCCCAACCAACCCAACCGGTAACGTGCTGACCGACGAAGAAGTACGTAAACTGGATAAACTGGCGCGTGAAAACAACATCCCACTGCTGATCGACAATGCTTACGGCCTGCCGTTTCCAAACATCATCTTTGAAGATGTCGAGCCGTTCTGGAATGAAAATACCATTCTGTGCATGAGCCTATCTAAGCTTGGTTTGCCGGGTGTGCGTTGCGGTATCGTGATTGCGAGCGAAGAAGTAACACAAGCTCTGACCAACATGAATGGCATTATCAGCCTAGCACCCAATAGTGTTGGTCCTGCGATTGCTAACCACATGATTGAAAAAGGCGATTTACTGCGCTTAAGCAGCGAGGTAATCAAACCTTTCTATAAAGATAAATCTCTACGTGCAGTTGAGCTCTTACAAGAAGCGATCGATGACCCTCGCTTCCGTATCCACAAGCCTGAAGGCGCGATTTTCTTATGGCTATGGTTTGATGAACTGCCGATTACCACCATGGAGCTGTACGACCGCCTCAAAGCTCGTGGCGTATTGATTGTTCCGGGTGAATACTTCTTTATCGGCCAAGAAGACGAGTGGGATCATGCCCATCAATGTCTACGCATGAACTACGTGCAAGATGATGAGGCGATGCAGAAAGGCATTTCAATCATTGCTGAAGAAGTGAAAAAGGCTTACTCAGAACAGTAATAAAACCTTTTAGGTTACTGTAGGCCAAATACAAAAAAGAGCACCGACCTTCTTCAAGGTACTGGTGCTCTTTCACTTTTACTTCCCGATATTTATTAGCTCAAATGAGCTAATAACGCTTAACCTTCTAGAAGACTATTACCATTGATAGCAATCTTACGTGGTTGCATCGCTTCTGGGATTTCGCGTTCTAGGTCGATGTGAAGAAGACCATTTTCCATGCTTGCACCTACCACTTTTACGTAGTCAGCCAGTTGGAATTTACGTTCGAAATCGCGCTCGGCAATACCTTGATATACGAAGGTTTTCTCTGCTTCAGCTTTACGCTCACCTTTAACAATTAACATGTTCTCTTTTTGAGTAAGGTCTAATTGGTCATCTGAAAAACCAGCGACTGCCATAGTAATACGGTAGTTATTCTCGTCTTTTTGCTCGATGTTATACGGAGGGTAACCGCCAGAAGCATTTTTTGATGTGTTCGCTTCCATCATATTGAAAAGACGATCGAAGCCGATTGCGTTGCGGTAAAGTGGAGTGAAATCTACAGTTCTCATAATGCTATCCTTTTAGTAAGCAATAGTCTTAGCCGTGATTTTTACTGAGATCGAACCTGTGTGTGACCCAGTAAACAGCTAAGGGATTCAGTTCGCATTCCTCGGGTTTCACCTCTATTGGCGACAACGCTGGGACATGGCAATGAATCAATTTTTAAATTGTGAGCTGCCAAAGTTATCCTCTATTGAGCGATACTTAGTTAGCGGAAATGAAGGTTTTGTTTCTTCTCTTGTAGAGCAAGACAGTCATCTTCTTCACAACTAGATATGTGGATTGAGCAAAATAGTTTCAAGGGTTATTCGTTAAAAAATTATAGAATCGTACTAAGAGATCCCCAACTCGGTCGTTCCTCCCTCTTGAGGATGACGCTCCAACTTATTGAAAAATAATCAAAATAACGGCAATAAAAAAGACCGCCATTTTGGGCAGTCTTTTTAATAACAAATTTAGTTTTTTGAGACGAAGCTATTTCGTTTTAGTTCAAAGAAGAGGCGCGGAGCATACGAATGTATGTGAGCACCTCTGACACAGAAATTAAGCGAAAGAGCGAAGTATCAAAGATACTAAACGTCTAGGTTAGCTACTTTAAGTGCGTTTTCTTCGATGAAGTTACGACGCGGTTCTACTTGGTCGCCCATCAACGTTGTAAACAACAGGTCAGCACCAACAGCATCTTCAATCGTTACTTGCATCATACGACGAGTTTCAGGATCCATTGTCGTTTCCCAAAGCTGATCAGGGTTCATCTCACCTAGACCTTTGTATCGTTGTAGGCTCAGGCCACGACGAGACTCTTTCACTAACCAGTTCAGAGCTTCAACGAAGCTAGAAACTTCTTGAGTACGCTCGCCACGCTTAATGTAAGCACCTTCTTCAATCAGGCCATCAAGAGCTTCAGAAAGATCTGCTAGCTTGCCAAACTCTTTAGAGTTAATTAGATCAATGCTCAGTACGTGCTCATGAGTTACACCATGAGTACGAACCACAATCTTAGGAACGCTTAAACCTAGCTCTTCGTGTTTTTCAACTTCAAGAGAATATTGGCTCGCACCCGCTTCTTTACCGTTTAGTTGCTCTACAAGCTGCTTACCCCAAGCTTCAACCACCGCATCATCATGACACTGCTCAGCGGTTAGGCGAGGAACGTAAATCAGTTCGTGAACCAATGCGCGTGGGTAGCGGCGGCTCATACGATCAACTAGCTTGATGCCTGCATTGTATTGCTGAACAAGCTTCTCTAAGCCTTCACCAGCAAACGCAGGTGCTTCAGGATTTACGTGCAGTTCTGCATTGTCTAAAGCCAAAGATACTTGATACTGGTTCATCGCATCTTCATCTTTGATGTACTGCTCTTGCTTACCCTTCTTCACTTTGTAAAGTGGCGGTTGAGCAATGTAGATGTAACCACGTTCAATCAACTCTGGCATTTGACGGTAGAAGAACGTCAGTAGCAGAGTACGGATGTGAGAACCATCGACATCGGCATCGGTCATGATGATGATGTTGTGGTAACGCAGTTTATCTGGGTTGTATTCATCACGGCCAATACCACAACCAAGGGCTGTGATTAGCGTTGCGACTTCTTGAGAAGACAGCATTTTATCGAAACGCGCTTTCTCTACGTTAAGGATTTTACCTTTAAGCGGTAGGATTGCTTGGTTCTTACGGTTACGCCCCTGCTTAGCTGATCCGCCAGCAGAGTCTCCTTCCACAATATATAGTTCAGACTGTGCAGGATCTTTTTCCTGACAGTCAGCTAGTTTACCTGGAAGACCCGCTAAATCTAATGCGCCTTTACGACGAGTCATCTCACGAGCTTTACGCGCTGCATCACGAGCACGCGCTGCATCGATAATTTTAGAACAAACGATTTTCGCTTCACCTGGGTTCTCAATTAGGAACTCAGATAGCTTCTCACCCATCGTAGACTCAACGGCAGACTTCACTTCTGAAGAAACCAGCTTATCTTTAGTTTGGCTTGAGAACTTAGGATCTGGCACTTTCACTGAAACAATCGCTGTCAAACCTTCACGAGCATCATCACCTGATGTTGAAGTCTTCGCTTTCTTCGAGAAGCCTTCTTTGTCCATGAAGCTGTTCAAGGTACGCGTTAGTGCACCACGGAAACCCGCTAAGTGAGCACCACCATCACGTTGAGGGATGTTGTTGGTGAAACAATAAATATTTTCTTGATAACCGTCATTCCATTGCATCGCAACTTCAACGGTAATACCGTCTTCACGCTCATGATCGAAATGGAATATTTTCTGGATAATCGGTGTTTTGTTGGTGTTTAAGTGCTCAACAAACGCTTGGATACCGCCTTCGTATTCGAAGTGATCCATTTTGTCTTCTTCGCGCTTATCAATTAGCTTAATTGATACACCTGAGTTCAAGAATGATAGCTCGCGTAAACGCTTGGCTAAAATATCGTAATGGAACTCGATGTTATTGAAGGTTTCTTCACTCGGCCAGAAACGAATCTCTGTACCTGTTTTGTCCGTGTCACCCACAACCGCTAGTGGCGCTTGAGGCTCACCGTGGCAGTATGTTTGAGTGTGGATTTTGCCACCGCGATGGATAGTAAGAGTAACTTGCTTAGAAAGTGCGTTAACTACTGAAACACCAACACCGTGCAGACCACCAGATACTTTGTACGAGTTATCATCGAACTTACCACCAGCGTGAAGAACCGTCATGATTACTTCTGCTGCTGATACTTTTTCTTCTGGGTGCAATTCAGTTGGAATACCACGGCCGTCATCGCTTACTGACACAGAACTATCTTCATGGATAGTTACGATGATGTCATTACAGTGACCAGCGAGTGCTTCATCAATAGAGTTATCTACCACCTCAAAAACCATGTGGTGCAGACCGGTACCATCATCCGTGTCGCCAATGTACATTCCAGGACGCTTACGTACCGCATCCAGACCCTTCAGTACTTTAATACTCGATGAATCGTAATTATCTGACATAGTTACTCTCTGACTAATTATCCTTGCTCTATTTTGCCATGTTCCACATGAAACATCCTGCTATTTTCGTCATGCATATCTGCAATCTGATCAGCGGTAATAGAGCTTACAAAAACTTGAGCCTGGGTCGCCTTTAAACACTCAGCAAGACGTGCTCGGCGTTGGCTATCTAATTCGGAAGCAAAGTCATCTATCAAGTAGATGCACTGCTTACCTGTCATTTGAGTGAGGTGTTGCCCTTGTGCTACTCGTAGCGCGCACACCATCAACTTCAACTGACCTCGTGACAAGACATCCTCCACTGGAGTGCCGTTCACTTTTATCTTTAGATCCGCTTTGTTTGGCCCACTAAAGGTGTAACCAAGCTGCTGATCCCTTTCAAAATTCTTTTCTAATATCTCGGCGTATGGGGTGTCTTTATCCCAGCCTCGATAGTAGTTAATCTTTATCTCAAACTCAGGTAAGAAGGTTGCACAGATTTCTTCAGCGACTTCTTTAAGCTGTTCAACGTACGTGGCACGCCACTGGCTGATGCTTTCAGCTAAACGGGCTAATTCTTGATCCCAATAGCTCAGTTCTCGATAGTTCGTCGCCGTTTTCAATAATGCATTACGCTGTTTATTGAGGCGCTTTACCCTGCCCCAAGCATCATAAAAACCCGACTCACTGTGGAAGACTCCCCAATCAATGAATGCGCGGCGATGCTTAGGTCCATCGGTTAGTAAATCAAACCCTTCGGGGTGAATCAACTGCAAAGGTAAGACTTGAGCTAACTGAGCCAATTTTTGCCCAGTTTGACCGCTTATTTTAACCTCTGTGGTGCCATCGCGCTGCTTATTAATGCCAATTGGCAGCTCAAATTGATCCGAGGTCATAAAACGGCCATGGACAAACAGTTCGCTACACTCATTTTGAATGATACGACCGGTTAAGGAGCTTTTGAATGAGCGACCATGTCCGAGCAGATACACCGCTTCAAGGACACTGGTTTTGCCGCTTCCGTTAGCCCCTATAAGAAAGTTAAAGCCTGATGACGGTTGAATGTCACAGGCTTCAATATTTCTAAACTGCTTTACGATTAAGCGCGATAAAGGCATAACGTCTTCATATTAATCTTCAATCACGGCTCGATAGACAAACGTTGTTGATAAGCAAACATAATGTATAAATAAACACAGTTACAAACGAATCGGCATAACAACGTACATCGCGCTGTCATCTTGTGCGTTTTCAATCAAGGCACTCGCATTCGCGTCTGACATTGAGATTCGAACCTGTTCACAACGCAGTGTGTTCAATACATCCAATACGTAGCTTACGTTGAAGCCAATCTCTAGTGCGTCACCGTCGAAGGTGACGTCTAGCACTTCTTCCGCTTCTTCTTGTTCTGGGTTGTTCGCGGTAATACGCATCTCGGTATCGACAAGATTAACGCGAACACCACGGAACTTTTCATTCGACAGAATCGCAGCACGAGAAAACGCTGAACGTAACTCATCGCAGCCGGCTTCTAATGTCTTAGTGGTATTTTGTGGCATTACGCGGCGATAATCAGGGAAACGACCATCAACCAGCTTAGAAGTGAAGACATAGTTGTTCACTTCAGCACGCACGTTAGAGTTACCAATCTGCAGCGTTACTGGCTGTTCAGGAGCATCCAGTAGCTTCACCAACTCTTGCACACCTTTACGAGGAACAATGATCTGCTTCTGAGCAAAATCAGCACCCAGTTGCGCTTGAGATACCGCCATACGGTGACCATCAGTTGCAACACTACGTAGGATAGAGCCTTCAATCTCAAACAACATACCGTTGAGGTAGTAACGAACGTCTTGGTTCGCCATTGAGAATTGTGTTTTCTCGATAAGACCGCGCAATTCAGCTTGTGTCACTGACACTTCAACTTCACTGCTCCAATCTTCAATATTTGGAAAATCTGCCGCAGGTAATGTTGCCAATGAGAAACGGCTACGACCAGAACGAACCTGAACACGGTCACCATCCAATACCACAGTGATCACTGAGCTATCTGGCAAACCGCGACAGATATCTAGGAACTTACGTGAAGGTACGGTAATGCTGCCCGCTTCGAAATCACCTTCAAGCGTTACACGGCTGATCAATTCAACTTCTAGATCCGTCGCTGTCATCGACAACACGTTATCTTCTACTTTAATCAGTAGGTTTCCTAGAATTGGAAGCGTTGGCCTGCCACCGAGTGCGCCAGATACTTGTTGTAATGGCTTTATCAGGTGACTACGTTCAATGGTAAATTTCATATCTTGCTCTTACGGTCTAAATGGCACTGCGTAATAGTACGTGGCCAAGATTCTGCTTATTAAGGTTAAGAATACTGTGTATTAAGAAGAAAGGGTACGAATCAAGTTCGAATAATCTTCTTTAATATCGTGGCTCTCTTCACGCAGCTGAGCAATCTTACGACAAGCGTGCAGCACGGTCGTGTGGTCACGGCCACCGAATGCATCGCCAATCTCAGGTAAGCTGTGGTTAGTCAGCTCTTTAGCCAGTGCCATCGCCAATTGGCGCGGACGAGCAACAGAACGAGAACGACGTTTAGATAATAGATCAGCGACTTTGATTTTGTAGTATTCAGCGACTGTCTTTTGAATGTTATCAATGGTGACCAGTTTTTCTTGCAGGGCAAGTAAGTCACGCAGTGCTTCACGCACGAAATCGATCGTGATCGGACGACCAGTGAAGTTTGCATTCGCAATAACACGGTTCAATGCGCCTTCTAGCTCACGAACGTTAGAGCGTAAACGCTTCGCAATAAAGAACGCCACTTCATCCGCAAGATGAATTTGGTGGTCTTCTGCTTTCTTCATCAAGATCGCCACACGAGTCTCAAGCTCAGGTGGCTCAATCGCAACCGTCAAACCCCAACCGAAGCGGGATTTAAGACGATCCTCTACCCCGTTGATCTCTTTTGGATAACGGTCAGACGTTAGGATGATCTGTTGATTGCCTTCAAGCAGCGCATTAAAGGTATGAAAGAACTCTTCTTGAGAACGCTCTTTATTAGCAAAGAATTGGATATCATCGATAAGCAATGCATCAACACTACGGTAGTAGCGCTTAAATTCTTCAATCGCATTGTTTTGGAGCGCTTTCACCATGTCTTGAACAAAGCGCTCTGAGTGCATGTAAACCACTTTAGCATTCGGCTTATTATCAACAATGGCGTTACCCACCGCATGCAACAAGTGCGTTTTACCTAAACCAGTACCGCCATACAAAAACAACGGGTTGTAAGCGGTTCCTGGGTTATCAGAAACCTGACGTGCCGCAGCCAAACCCAGTTGGTTCGACTTACCTTCAACAAAGTTATTGAACTTATGTTTTGGGTTCACGTTTGAACGGTGATTAAGGTCAACCGCTACAGGTTCTTCATCACGCCAGATATTGTGTACTGGTTTACGTGCTTGTAGCTGCGCAGGTGCTGACGACTCAGCGGCTACATCAGCAGCAGTACGAGTACGAGCAGGGGCGATAGCCTCAGATCTTGGAGCAATGACTCGTTTACTTCCAATCTCAAAATGAAGATGCGGGATATCATTACCACAATATTCTTGTAGCAAACGGTTAATGCTATTTAGGTACTTATCGCGCACCCAATCGAGTACAAATCGGTTTGGTGCAAATAGAGTTAGAGTATTACCATTGAGCTCCGCTTGTAACGGACGTACCCACATACTGAATTCTGTAGCTGGTAACTCTTCTTGAAGCTGTTGCAAGCATTGCAACCAAAGCGAAGATGACACGGTGCCCCACTCTATTTAAGTTATATGAAATGACCGCTAATTTTACCTGTTGATAAGTCAGATCACCAGCAATTGATCACAGATCCAGTGAATAAGATCCAAGTTATTCACAATAAATAGTGCAAAACTGGATGGATCCACACATCTTGCCCCTACTTTACTCACACAACGATCCACTTATGCCCGGATCCTTGCTAGTTATCCCCAAATCGAGAATACGATCTGGTTATGGTTAATAACATCTGGTTATTTATTCTATTGAGCATTTTCCCAGTAACATCCAACCCTATAAATATAAGGAGTTACCAAATGAATAACTGGATTAAGGCTGCAATTGCGGCTATCGCACTCTCTGCTGCTACTGTTCAAGCCGCGACTGAAGTTAAAGTCGGCATGTCTGGTCGCTACTTCCCATTTACGTTCGTTAAACAAGACCAACTACAAGGTTTTGAAGTGGATTTATGGGATGAGATCGGTAAACGTAACGATTACAAGGTTGAATACGTAACGGCAAACTTCTCTGGTCTGTTTGGTCTTCTTGAAACGGGTCGAATCGATACCATTTCAAACCAAATTACAATAACGGATGCACGTAAAGCGAAATACCTATTCGCAGACCCTTACGTAGTAGACGGCGCACAAATTACCGTTCGTAAAGGTAATGACAGCATTAAAGGCATCGAAGACCTAGATGGTAAGACGGTTGCGGTAAACCTTGGCTCAAACTTTGAGCAACTGCTGCGCAGCTACGACAAAGATGGCAAAATCAATGTCAAAACCTACGATACTGGTATTGAACATGATGTCGCTCTTGGTCGTGCCGACGCGTTCGTAATGGATCGCCTATCAGCACTAGAGCTTATCAAGAAGACTGGTCTACCATTACAGCTAGCAGGACAACCATTCGAGACAATCGAAAATGCTTGGCCTTTCGTTAACAACGACAACGGTCAAAAACTGCAAGCAGAAGTAAACGAAGCATTAGCAGCAATGCGCGCAGATGGTACGCTAGAAAGTATCTCTCAGAAATGGTTTGGTGCGGACATTACTCAGAAGTAACGACTCACTTTCCCATTTGAGGCCCACTGCTTTACACAGCGGTGGGCTTTTTGCTTTTGTGCACTGATTAAAAAGCCTGATATAACAGTATTTCCAAACAATACTTCCAATAAAAATATGAGATAGATTATGGGATTTGACTTTAATTACATGCTAGGTCTGTTGCCAATACTGCTGAAGTATTTAGGCACCACTATGGAGATGGCAATCTGGGGCTTATTTTTCGCCCTAATTCTATCTTTGATACTGGCGAACATTCGTGTATTCAAAATCCCAGTACTCGACCAGCTTAGCCAGCTGTATATTAGCTTCTTCCGAGGCACGCCACTGCTGGTGCAACTGTTCCTTCTATACTATGGCCTACCACAAGTGTTTCCGTGGATGGTTGGACTTGATGCGTTTGGCGCCGCGGTTATCGGCTTAACCTTACACTTTGCTGCTTACATGGCTGAAAGTATTCGTGCCGCGATTATCGGTATCGATCGTAGCCAAATGGAAGCAAGCCTGTCAGTCGGTATGACAACCAGCCAAGCCATGCGTCGAGTGATCTTGCCGCAAGCGACACGTGTAGCACTGCCTTCTTTGATGAACTATTTCATCGACATGATTAAGTCGACTTCACTTGCATTCACCCTAGGTGTAGCCGAAATCATGGCTAAAGCTCAGATGGAAGCTTCTTCAAGTTTCCGCTTCTTCGAGGCTTTCTTAGCAGTCGCGCTGATTTACTGGGGCGTGGTGGTTATCCTCACTCGTATTCAAATTTGGGCCGAAGTGAAACTGAATAAGGCGTATGTACGATGATCAAATTACAAAATATCCACAAGCAGTTTGGTGACACCGAAGTATTGAAAGGGATCGACCTCGAAATCAAGCAAGGTGAGATAATTGTCATCATAGGTTCAAGTGGTACGGGTAAGTCTACCCTGCTGCGTTGTGTGAATTTTCTAGAGCAAGCCGATCAAGGTACGATTTCGATTGATGATATCAAGGTTGATACTCAGAAACACACTAAAGCAGAGGTGCTTGCACTGCGCCGTAAGACCGGTTTTGTGTTCCAAAACTATGCACTGTTCGCTCACCAAACGGCAAGGCAGAATATTGCGGAAGGTTTGATTACCGTTCGTGGTTGGAAAAAGCAGCAAGCTCATGAAAAAGCACAACAAATACTCGATGATATTGGCCTAGGAGAGAAAACAGATAGCTATCCAGCAGCGCTCTCTGGTGGCCAGCAGCAACGTGTTGGTATTGGCCGTGCGATGGCTCTACAACCAGAGCTTTTATTGTTTGATGAGCCTACTTCAGCGCTCGATCCTGAGTGGGTTGGCGAAGTGCTTAACTTAATGAAAAAACTGGCAAATCAGCATCAAACCATGCTGGTGGTTACGCACGAAATGCAGTTCGCTAAAGAGGTCGCAGACCGAGTGATCTTCATGGCTGATGGTCACATTGTCGAACAGGGATCTCCACAGGATATTTTTGGTAATCCACAGGATCCTAAATTAAAGAAATTCTTAAATAAGGTCGGGATCGAATAAGGATCCTTGTGATTTTAGTTATTCTACGTATAATCCCCCGACCGGAATTTTAGTTAACCCAATCATTGACACTTTTTGTGACAGTGATTACAATTCCGCCTCTTTGTTGAGAGGCGTCGGTTTTCCTTTCTTATATAAAGAAGAGAAAAAATGCCCACGCCGGGTTTAACAAAAACCTAAAACTACTGATCAGTAAGGTAATTACAATGAAACGCACTTTTCAACCTACAGTTCTAAAGCGTAAGCGTACTCACGGTTTCCGTGCTCGCATGGCTACTAAGAACGGTCGCGCAACAATCAATGCACGTCGTGCAAAAGGCCGTAAGCGTCTTTCTAAGTAATCTTTGATTATTTTGAATAAGCTAGCCTTCGGTCGGGAGTTACGCTTGTTAACTCCCGAACATTATCAGAATGTCTTCAAGCAAGCTCATCGAGCAGGCTCCCCTCATTTCACCATCATTGCCCGAAATAACTCTCTTTCAAATCCTCGCCTTGGATTAGCTGTTCCGAAAAAGCAGATTAAAACCGCCGTGGGTCGTAACCGATTCAAGCGTCTTACTCGTGAAAGCTTTCGTAACACTCAACACAAACTTCCTAACAAAGATTTTGTTGTAATCGCTAAGAAGAGCGCGCAAGATTTAAGCAATGAAGAAATGTTCAAGCTACTCGACAAATTATGGCTTCGCCTGTCTCGCCCTTCGCGTGGATAGCGCTAATACCCATCTATTTTTATAGATGGTTTATTAGTCCACTCATCGGCCCACGCTGCCGATTTACTCCAACCTGCTCTTTATATGCGATAGAAGCGTTGAAAGCTCACGGTTTTGTAAAAGGGTGTTGGTTATCAGGCAAACGTCTATTAAAATGCCATCCTTTGAACGAAGGGGGCTTTGACCCCGTTCCACCAGTCCAAAAACAAGACAGAGATAAATAACGATGGATTCTCAACGTAATATCCTGTTAATCGCATTGGCTTTGGTTTCTTTCCTACTGTTCCAACAATGGAACGTAGCTCAGAACCCAGCTCCACAAGCGATTGAGCAGGCACAATCTGGCAGCACCCTACCAGCGCCATCTTATGCAGATGACTTAGACCCAGCTCCGGGCCAACAAGTCGCTTCTGCAAAAACTATCACAGTAACAACTGATGTACTGACTCTGTCAATTGATACGGTTGGTGGTGATGTCGTTCAAGCAAACCTAAATGATTACTCTGCTGAGTTTGATTCTGAAGATACATTTGTTCTTCTTAAGAACGAACCTGGTCACCAATTTATCGCACAAAGCGGTCTAGTTGGCCCTCAAGGTATCGATTTAAGCAGCACTAACCGCCCTAGCTACACGGTTTCAGCAGACAGCTTCACGCTTGCTGATGGTCAGGATGAACTACGCATCCCGATGACTTACCAAGCGAACGGCCTTGATTACACGAAAACATTCGTCCTTAAGCGTGGCAGCTACGCAATGGATGTTGAATACGATGTAGTCAACAACTCTGGTACTAACGCGACATTCGGCATGTACGCTCACCTACGTCAAAACGTTATGGATGACGGCGGTAGCTTAACAATGCCAACTTACCGTGGTGGTGCTTACTCTACGGAAGATACGCGTTACAAAAAATACAGCTTCGACGACATGCAAGATCGCAACCTGTCTCTTAACCTAGCCAATGGTCAAGGTTGGGCAGCGATGATTCAGCACTACTTTGCAAGTGCTTGGATCCCACGCGACGAAGCAGGCAGCAACCTTTACACTCGTGTCATTGGTAACCTTGGCGACATCGGTGTTCGCATGCCGAACAAAACCATCGCTACTGGCGATGAAGCAAGCTTTAAAGCAACGCTTTGGGTTGGTCCTAAACTTCAAGACCAAATGGCTGCTGTAGCACCAAACCTAGACCTAGTAGTTGACTACGGTTGGTTATGGTTCATTGCTAAACCACTTCATACTCTGCTTTCGTTCATTCAAGGCATCGTTGTGAACTGGGGTCTAGCAATCATCTGTCTAACGTTTATCGTTCGTGGTGCTATGTACCCACTAACGAAAGCTCAGTACACGTCTATGGCGAAAATGCGTATGCTTCAGCCTAAGCTGACTGCAATGCGTGAGCGTATTGGCGACGACCGTCAACGCATGAGCCAAGAAATGATGGAGCTGTACAAGAAAGAGAAAGTAAACCCACTTGGTGGCTGTTTACCTATCATCTTGCAAATGCCTATCTTCATTTCGCTATACTGGGCACTAATGGAGTCTGTTGAACTGCGTCACTCACCGTTCTTCGGTTGGATTACTGACCTTTCAGCACAAGACCCATACTACATCTTGCCACTTCTGATGGGTGCTTCAATGTTCCTAATCCAGAAGATGAGCCCGACAACTGTAACGGATCCAATGCAGCAGAAGATCATGACCTTTATGCCGGTTATGTTTACATTCTTCTTCCTGTTCTTCCCTTCAGGTCTGGTTCTTTACTGGCTAGTATCGAACATCGTAACTCTGATTCAGCAAACGCTTATCTACCGCGCGCTGGAAAAGAAAGGCTTACATTCTAAGTAAGTTCGATAATAGAAAGAGATAAAGAAAGGCGACCAAAAGGTCGCCTTTTTGTTTTTAGCTGATTACAATTCAGCTAATTGATTAATCGTGAACGCCCCTTTTTGGCTCTCACATGCTAGCAGGCACAACTATGACTACAGATACGATTGTTGCTCAAGCGACCGCGCCCGGCCGTGGTGGCGTCGGTATTATCCGCGTTTCCGGCCCATTGGCGACTCAGGTTGCCCTAGAAGTAACAGGAAAAACACTCAAGCCTCGCTACGCTGAGTACCTACCGTTTAAATCTGACGATGGCATCGAACTCGACCAAGGCATCGCGCTTTACTTCCCTAACCCGCACTCGTTTACCGGCGAAGACGTATTAGAGTTGCAAGGCCACGGCGGCCCAGTGGTTATGGACATGTTAATCAAACGCATCCTAGCCATTTCAGGCGTGCGTGCAGCGCGTCCAGGTGAGTTTTCAGAACGTGCCTTCTTGAACGATAAGATGGATTTAACTCAAGCCGAAGCGATTGCTGACCTCATTGATGCCAGCTCAGAAGAAGCGGCTAAATCGGCGCTTCAATCGCTACAAGGCGAATTCTCTAAACGCATTAATACGCTTGTAGATTCTCTGATTTACTTAAGAATATACGTTGAAGCAGCGATCGATTTCCCAGAAGAAGAAATTGATTTTCTTGCTGACGGTAAAGTCAGTACTGACTTACAGGCTATCATCGATAACCTCGAAGCTGTACGCCAAGAAGCGAATCAAGGTGCCATCATGCGTGAAGGCATGAAGGTCGTGATTGCAGGTCGCCCAAATGCCGGTAAATCGAGCCTATTGAATGCGCTGTCTGGCAAAGAATCTGCGATTGTGACCGATATTGCAGGCACCACACGTGATGTATTGCGTGAACATATCCATATTGACGGTATGCCACTGCACATTATCGATACCGCAGGCCTGCGTGATGCCTCTGATGAAGTAGAAAAAATCGGTATTGAACGCGCTTGGGAAGAAATTGCTCAGGCAGACCGAGTTTTATTTATGGTTGATGGCACGACAACAGACGCAACAGACCCGAAAGATATCTGGCCAGATTTCGTTGATCGTTTACCAGACAACATCGGAATGACGGTAATTCGTAATAAAGCGGATCAAACCAGTGAAGAGTTAGGCATTTGTCATGTTAACGATCCAACCCTGATTCGCTTATCAGCAAAAACAGGCCAAGGTGTCGACGCTCTGCGTAGCCACCTCAAGGATTGCATGGGCTTTGCTGGTGGTCATGAAGGTGGCTTTATGGCGCGCCGCCGCCACTTGGATGCACTAGAACGCGCATCGGAACACCTTGATATTGGGCAACAGCAGCTTGAAGGCTACATGGCCGGAGAGATATTAGCGGAAGAGCTTCGTATCACCCAACAGCACCTCAATGAGATCACAGGCGAGTTCAGTTCCGATGATCTTTTAGGTCGAATCTTCTCTTCATTCTGTATCGGTAAATAACCATAAAGGCTGGCTTACGCTGGCCTTTTCTTTTGTAAGGACAGCTTAATGATCCACATTATTACAGGCAGCACCTTAGGTGGCGCTGAATACGTTGGCGATCACCTTAACGATCTTCTAGAGGCTCAAGGGCACGAGATAGAACTTCATAATCAGCCTGAATACAATAATATTCCTCAGCAAGGTACTTGGTTAGTGGTGACATCAACACATGGTGCGGGTGATTTTCCCGATAATATCCAACCGTTGATCAACGCATTGACCCAAGAGTCTCCAGATTTAAGTGCTCTTCGTTATGCTGTTATCGCACTTGGTGATTCAAGTTACGATACCTTCTGTTCTGCGGGAAAATCAGTCCACAGCCAACTGAAAAAACTCGGTGCACAGCCTATTTCAGACTGCTTTACCATCGATGTATTGGAAACTCCGGTACCTGAGGATGCAGCTGAAGAGTGGTTTAACGATCATAGTGACCAGTTCTAGTCCCTCAATTTCCCCAAAAAGCGGCTTATGCCGCTTTTTTTGTCTCTGAATATCGTGATTGTGAATAACTTTTTTGAAAAAAATTCGAAAATTAAAGCAAAAACCTCAATTTTCTCTGTGGATAAGATCATACATATACGGTGATTAACCTATAGTTATCCAAATAACAACTTTCTAGCCAATTCTCCCCTGTGAATAAGTAGCCATTTTGATCCCAGCTAATCCTCATCATGATCAAAGTTAGATCACATACTTTGATCCAAAAAAGATCCATGATCTTGTTGATCATTTTTGACTTATCCACAGACACCCTCGATCCTAATAATAGATATAATAAAAGATCTCTATAAAGATCTTATCTATATTAATTAAAAACAGCTTTATCGAAAAATCCCAAAAACGTTTTCTCAAGCTATGAAAACAGGTAGAATATCGCTCCTTTTTATCAATCTAGAAAACGTTTGAATACCCGAGGTCGGTTCATGCTTTATCACGAAAAATTTGACGTCATCGTTGTTGGTGGTGGCCATGCAGGAACGGAAGCCGCACTCGCATCTGCACGTACTGGTCAAAGTACGTTACTACTCACTCATAATATCGATACGTTGGGACAAATGTCTTGCAACCCTGCTATTGGCGGGATCGGTAAGGGCCACTTGGTAAAAGAGGTCGATGCAATGGGTGGATTAATGGCGCAAGCTATTGATCATGCAGGTATTCAGTTCAGAACGTTAAACGCATCAAAAGGTCCTGCGGTACGTGCAACTCGTGCACAAGCTGACCGCGCGCTTTACAAAGCCTTTGTTCGAAATGTTCTTGAAAACACGCCAAACCTAACTCTGTTTCAACAATCGGT
This sequence comes from Vibrio sp. SG41-7, assembly GCF_014164465.1. NCBI lineage: Bacteria > Pseudomonadati > Pseudomonadota > Gammaproteobacteria > Vibrionales > Vibrionaceae > Vibrio > Vibrio sp. SG41-7. Next base: position 33,017 of record NZ_JACJFF010000019.1, read on the forward strand.
TGATGACTTGATCGTTGAACAGGATCAAGTGGTGGGTGTTGTTACACAGATGGGCCTTAAGTTCCGCGCTAACGCTGTGGTACTGACGGTCGGTACATTTCTAGGTGGAAAGATCCATATTGGTATGGAAAGTTCTTCAGGTGGTCGTGCTGGTGATCCACCATCGATCGCACTGGCTGACCGTCTTCGTGATCTTCCATTCCGAGTTGATCGCCTGAAAACGGGTACACCTCCTCGTATCGATGCACGTAGCGTTGATTTTTCTGAGTTAGAGGTTCAGCACGGTGATAACCCAACACCTGTATTCTCGTTCATGGGTAACCGAGCTCAACAGCCTCGCCAAATTCCATGCTACATCACGCACACTAACGAAAATACGCATGACGTTATTCGTGCCAATCTCGATCGCAGCCCAATGTACGCGGGCGTGATTGAAGGTATTGGCCCGCGTTACTGTCCATCGATTGAAGACAAAGTGATGCGTTTTGCTGACAAGAACAGTCACCAGATTTTCATTGAACCTGAAGGTCTAACGACACATGAGCTATACCCTAATGGTATCTCGACAAGTCTGCCATTTGATGTTCAGGTAAAAATCGTTCACTCAATGAAAGGTTTTGAAAATGCTCATATCGTCCGCCCAGGCTATGCGATCGAGTATGATTTCTTTGATCCTCGTGACCTTAAGCTGACTTACGAAACTAAGTTTATTAAGGGTCTATTCTTTGCCGGTCAAATCAACGGTACCACTGGCTACGAAGAAGCGGCAGCACAAGGCTTGATGGCCGGTCTGAATGCAAGTTTGTTCACACAAGGCAAAGAAGGCTGGAGCCCGCGTCGTGACCAAGCTTACATGGGCGTTCTTATTGATGATCTATCGACGATGGGTACCAAAGAACCTTACCGTATGTTCACGTCTCGTGCGGAATACCGTTTGTTACTTCGTGAAGACAACGCTGATATCCGCTTGACTGAGAAGTCGCGTGAACTTGGCTTGGTGGATGATGCTCGTTGGGCTCGATTCAACGAGAAAGTCGAAAACATGGAGAAGGAACGTCAACGTCTAAAAGAAACGTGGATTAATCCAAAATCTGAAGATGTTGATCAACTGAACCAAATTCTTAAAACACCTATGTCTCGTGAAGCAAGCGGTGAAGATCTTCTTCGTCGCCCTGAAATGACTTATTCACAGCTAACGGCATTGGATCGTTTTGGCCCGGCATTGGAAGATCAACAAGCATCTGAGCAAGTTGAGATCCAAGTGAAGTACGATGGTTATATCCAGCGTCAACAAGACGAAATTGAAAAATCACTGCGTCATGAAAATACCAAACTGCCTGCTGATATCGATTACAGCAAGGTGAAAGGACTTTCTAACGAAGTGGTTCTTAAACTAACGACTGCTAAGCCTGACTCAATTGGTATTGCTTCTCGAATTTCAGGTATTACGCCTGCAGCAATCTCAATTCTGTTGGTTTATTTGAAAAAACACGGCCTGCTGAAAAAAGGTGAGGAAGCATAATGAGCGCATTACGCGAAAAACTGGATCACCTGATTGGCCAGACTGAACTTGAAGTATCTGAAAAGCAACGTGGCCAATTGGTTGGCTACGTTGAGTTACTGAACAAATGGAACAAGGCTTACAACCTAACGTCAGTTCGTGACCCGCAAGAAATGATGGTGAAACATATCTTAGATAGCATCATTGTTAGCACTCACTTACAAGGCAAGCGCTTTATTGATGTAGGAACAGGCCCTGGTCTTCCTGGGATTCCGCTCTCAATCATGAACCCTGACTGCGAGTTTTACTTGCTCGATAGCCTAGGTAAGCGTATTCGTTTTATTAAACAAGTGATTCATGAATTAGGCATCGACAACGTGGTACCGGTTCAAAGTCGTGTTGAAGAATTTCAACCCGAAGAAAAGTTTGATGCCGTGCTCAGTCGCGCATTTGCGTCAATGACAGACATGGTAGAGTGGTGTCACCATTTACCTAAAGAGCAATCCGGTGTATTTTTGGCTCTTAAGGGACAACATCCTAGAGACGAAATCGACCTGTTACCTGAATGGTGTTCAGTGACAGACATTAAAGCTTTGCAAGTGCCAGAGCTTGATGGAGAGCGTCATCTAGTTACTTTATCGCGTCAGGGATAATCAGCGAGGCCATAGTGGGTAAAATCGTAGCAATTGCCAACCAGAAGGGCGGCGTAGGAAAAACAACAACTTGCATTAATTTGGCAGCATCAATGGCGGCAACAAAACGCAAGATATTGGTTGTTGACCTCGATCCTCAAGGTAATGCCACTATGGCGAGCGGTGTCGACAAGTATCAAGTTGAAGCAACTGCTTACGATTTGCTGGTTGAAGACACCCCATTTGATGAGGTAGTTTGCCGAAGTACATCTGGCAACTATGACCTCATCGCCGCAAACGGTGATGTGACTGCGGCAGAAATCAAGTTAATGGAAGTATTTGCTCGTGAAGTTCGTTTAAAAAACGCACTCGAATCCATTCGCGACAACTATGATTTCATCTTTATTGATTGCCCACCTTCATTAAACCTTCTTACAATCAACGCGATGGCTGCGGCCGATTCCGTATTGGTTCCTATGCAATGTGAATATTTTGCTTTGGAAGGTTTGACTGCGTTGATGGATACCATCAGTAAGCTGGCTGCGGTAGTAAACGAGAACCTGAAGATCGAAGGTCTTCTTCGTACAATGTATGATCCTCGTAACCGCTTATCGAATGAAGTCTCTGATCAACTCAAAAAACACTTCGGTAGCAAAGTTTACCGAACTGTGATCCCTCGAAATGTACGTTTGGCAGAAGCGCCGAGTCATGGCAAGCCAGCAATGTACTACGACAAATATTCCGCAGGTGCTAAGGCATATCTTGCTCTTGCAGGCGAAATGTTGCGTCGTGAAGAAGTCCCAGTATAGGTCTAACCAAAGGAATTCGCTCAATGTCTAAGCGTGGTTTAGGAAAAGGGTTAGATGCATTGCTTGCAACTAGCTCATTGGCTCGTGAAAAACAACAAGTTGCTTCTCATAGTCAGGCTTTGTCTGCAGAAGGCGAGTTCACAGAGATTGCTATTGGTAGCTTGAAGCCAGGTGTATATCAACCGCGTAAGGATATGGCGCCAGAAGCGCTAGAAGAGCTGGCCGCATCTATTCAATCTCAAGGTATTATTCAACCTATTGTCGTGCGTCCTTTAGCGTATGGACAATATGAGATTATTGCTGGTGAGCGCCGTTGGAGAGCTGCGCGTCAAGCTGGCTTAAAACAGGTGCCGTGCTTGGTCAAGAAGGTTGAAGACAAAGCTGCGATTGCGATGGCATTGATTGAAAACATTCAGCGTGAAGACTTGAATGTTATCGAAGAAGCACAAGCGCTAGAGCGCTTACAGAACGAATTCGAGCTGACACATCAACAAGTCGCTGAAGTGATCGGTAAATCGAGAGCAACGGTTAGTAACTTATTACGTCTAAATCAGCTAGAAAATGAAGTAAAAGGTTTAGTTTCCAATAAACAACTGGAAATGGGTCATGCTCGAGCATTGCTTGCGCTTGAAGGCGATACCCAGATTGAAGCAGCAAACACTGCGGCAACCAAAAAAATGACCGTGCGTCAAACTGAGCAGCTTGTCAAAAAGTGCTTAAAACCAGACGTTGAACCAGAATCGAAGCCTGAAGACACAGAAGCTATCGAACTTTCACGAAGACTCACGGAAAAATTGCAAGCAAACGTTTCAGTTACTCGTTCTGTTAGCGGTAAGTCAAAAGTGACAATTACTCTTGATGAGCCTCACAAATTAGAGCAACTTATTGCTAAACTAGAGTACTAAATGAGATAATTGATTTAGGTCAATTATGTAATAAACAAGTAATTTCGTACAAAAGTTGTCGGTTTGTATGCAAAAATGTAAATGATTGCTGCATTGTGATTGCAATCAATTTGGCTGAACGTATAATTTTCGCCAATTTCTCAGCACGCTTTGAAGCGAGTGGTAAAGTGGGCTTAAAGAGGAACGAATACATGGTAGCGGCGTTAGCAAGACCAGGACGAGTGCTTGCAAAGCAAATGTTATTGATCGAGCTTAGCGCGGTTATATTAGTGGCGATAGGGTTAGGTTTAGCTGTTAATCCTGATTGGGGTTTTGCTGCATTAATCGGTGGCGGTATTTTTGTCATCGCGAATGTAGTTTTTTGTGTGTGTGCTTTCCTATTTTGTGGAGCTCGCGCAACTAAGTTAGTTGCGGCGTCGTTCTATGCTGGTGAAGTGCTCAAAATCTTAATCACAGTTTTACTATTCTCTATTGTCTACATGTATATGCAGGTGGAATTAATTCCCCTCAAACTGACCTATTTACTGGTTCTAGGTATTAATATCTTTGCGCCAGTGCTTTTCATTAACAATAAAAAATAGGATGAGTTATGGCTGCGCCAACAGCATCCGGATACATTGAACACCATTTACAAAACCTTTCTTTAGCTAAGTTTGGTCTTGTAGAGGAGACAAGTTTCTGGAACGTACATATAGACAGTCTGTTTTTTTCTGTGCTGACAGGGGTGTTATTCCTTTGGGTTTTTCGCTCAGTCGCTAAGAAAGCAACAGTAGGTGTACCTGGTAAGCTTCAGTGTTTTGTTGAAATGGTAGTGGAATTCGTTGGCGACAACGTTAAAGAAACTTTCCATGGCCGCAATCCTCTGGTAGCTCCATTAGCACTGACTATATTCTGCTGGATTATCATTATGAACTTGATGGACTTAGTGCCTATCGATTTCTTACCATATCCTGCAGAGCATTGGCTAGGTATCCCTTACTTGAAAGTGGTTCCTACAGCTGATGTAAATATAACAATGGCAATGGCTTTAGGTGTTTTTGCTCTGATGATCTACTACAGCATCAAAGTGAAAGGCTTGGGCGGATTTGCTAAAGAATTGGCACTGCATCCATTTAATCACCCAATCATGATTCCATTTAACTTGGTGCTTGAGGTAATTTCGTTATTAGCGAAGCCACTATCTCTAGGTATGCGTTTATTTGGTAATATGTTTGCGGGTGAGGTGGTGTTTATTCTTATCGCGGCAATGCTACCGTGGTACTTACAATGGGTAGGTGCACTACCTTGGGCTATCTTCCATATCTTGGTTATTTTGATTCAAGCGTTTGTTTTCATGATGTTGACAATCGTTTATCTATCAATGGCCCATGAAGATAGTGATCACTAAAAAAATTTTTAAGCTTTATTCTAACTATTAATGTTAATCGGAGAACGTAAATGGAAACTGTACTAAGTTTTTCAGCAATCGCTGTTGCTATCATTGTTGGTCTTTGTGCCGTAGGTACTGCAATTGGTTTTGCTATTCTTGGTGGTAAATTCCTAGAAGGCGCTGCGCGTCAACCTGAAATGGCTCCAATGCTACAAGTTAAGATGTTCATCATCGCTGGTCTACTGGATGCTGTTCCAATGATCGGTATCGTAATCGCACTACTATTCACGTTTGCTAACCCATTTGTAAGTCAGCTAGCAGGCTAATTAACTCTTAATAGTTAATTAAATTTTTGTAGTTGATTCTTAACGAGGAGTAGCTGTTGTGAATATGAACGCAACTCTGTTAGGTCAAGCAATTGCTTTTTCGCTGTTTGTTTGGTTCTGCATGAAATATGTATGGCCACCAATCATGCAAGCAATTGAAGAACGTCAGAAGAAAATTGCTGACGGTCTTGTAGCCGCTGAACGCGCTGCTAAAGACTTGAACCTGGCACAAGCCAACGCTTCTGAGCAAATGAAGGAAGCGAAGCGCACTGCAACTGAGGTTATTGATCAGGCAAACAAACGTAAAGCTCAAATTATTGATGAAGCTCGCGAAGAGGCTCAGGCAGAACGCCAGAAGATCTTAACGCAAGCTGAAGCTGAAATTGAAGCTGAACGCACACGTGCCCGTGATGACCTGCGCAAACAAGTCGCAACTCTGGCTATAGCTGGTGCTGAGAAAATCCTTGAGCGTACAATCGATAAAGATGTACACAATGATCTTCTTAACAACATTACTGCAAAACTTTAAAGCAAGGGGCTGTATATGTCTGATTTGACTACAATCGCACGCCCCTATGCTAAAGCAGCGTTTGACTTTGCGGTAGATAAAGGTGAGCTAGACCAATGGGGTCAAATGCTTACTTTTGCTGCCGAAGTGGCACAAAATGATGATGTTCATAATTTATTAAGCAGTTCAATGACTGCTGAAAAGTTAGCTGAAATATTCATTGTAATTTGTGGCGAACAATTTGATGAATTCGGCCAAAACTTAATTAAAGTGATGGCAGAGAATGGTCGTTTAATGGCCTTTCCTGATGTTTGTAAACAGTTCTTATTGCTTAAACAAGAGCACGAGAAAGAAATCGACGTTGACGTTACTTCAGCGGTTGAACTTTCTGAAGAACAGCGCACAAGCATCATCAGCAAATTGGAACTGCGCCTAGCGCGCAAAGTTCAGCTGAATTGCAGTATAGATGAGACTCTACTTAGTGGAGTTATTATTCGAGCCGGAGACCTAGTCATCGATAACTCAGCGCGCAGTCGTTTAGACCGCCTGAGCGATGCATTGCAGTCTTAATGGGGATTGGAGCATGCAACTTAATTCCACTGAAATTAGCGATCTAATTAAACAACGTATTGAATCTTTCGACGTTGTTAGTGAAGCTCGCAATGAAGGTACTATCGTTTCTGTAAGCGATGGCATCCTTAGCATCCACGGCCTAGCGGACGTGATGCAAGGTGAAATGATCGAACTACCGGGTGGCCGTTACGCGCTAGCACTAAACTTGAACCGTGATTCGGTTGGTGCTGTTGTAATGGGCCCGTATGCTGACCTACAGGAAGGCATGAAAGTTACAGGTACTGGTCGTATTCTTGAAGTACCAGTAGGTCCTGAAATGCTTGGTCGTGTTGTAAACACGCTAGGTGAGCCAATTGATGGTAAAGGTCCTATCGAAGCGAAACTAACTTCGCCTGTAGAAATTATCGCACCAGGTGTAATCGACCGTAAATCGGTAGATCAACCTGTTCAAACTGGTTACAAGTCAGTTGACTCAATGATCCCTATCGGTCGTGGTCAACGTGAACTAGTAATCGGTGACCGTCAGACTGGTAAAACAGCAATGGCGATCGATGCGATTATCAACCAGAAAGACTCTGGTATTTTCTCTATCTACGTAGCTATCGGCCAAAAAGCGTCGACTATTGCTAACGTAGTTCGCAAACTAGAAGAGCACGGCGCACTGGCTAACACTGTTGTTGTTGTTGCATCTGCTTCTGAATCTGCTGCGCTGCAATACCTTGCACCGTATGCTGGTTGTGCGATGGGTGAATACTTCCGTGATCGCGGCGAAGATGCACTGATTGTTTATGATGATCTATCTAAGCAAGCGGTAGCTTACCGTCAAATTTCACTACTACTTAAGCGTCCACCTGGCCGTGAAGCGTTCCCTGGTGATGTTTTCTACCTTCACTCTCGTCTACTAGAGCGTGCTGCTCGTGTAAGCGAAGCATACGTAGAAAAGTTCACTAACGGTGAAGTGACAGGCAAGACTGGTTCTTTAACTGCTCTTCCTATCATCGAAACGCAAGCTGGTGACGTATCTGCATTCGTACCAACGAACGTAATCTCGATTACTGATGGTCAGATCTTCCTACAAACTGAACTATTCAACGCGGGCGTACGTCCAGCTGTTGACCCTGGTATCTCAGTTTCTCGTGTAGGTGGTTCGGCGCAGACTAAAATCATCAAGAAGCTATCTGGCGGTATCCGTACTGCTCTAGCTCAATACCGTGAACTAGCAGCATTTGCACAGTTCTCATCGGATCTTGATGAAGCGACCAAAAAGCAACTAGACCACGGTCAAAAAGTTACAGAACTGATGAAGCAGAAGCAATACGCTCCTATGTCTGTATTTGACCAAGCTCTAGTAATCTTCGCTGCAGAGCGTGGATACCTTCAAGACGTAGAGCTGTCTAAAGTTCTAGATTTTGAAGCTGCTTTACTGTCGTTTGCTCGCGGTCAATACGCTGATCTAGCAACACAGATCGACGCAACGGGTGCTTTCAACAAAGAAATCGAAGCTGAGCTGAAGAAGCTTGTTGACGATTTCAAGGCAACCCAGACCTGGTAATTGGTAGGTGGTCTTAGGGCCACCTCATACCATTAACGGAGAGTAACGATGGCCGGCGCAAAAGAGATACGTAATAAAATCGGTAGTGTTAAAAGCACACAGAAGATTACGAAAGCAATGGAAATGGTAGCAGCTTCGAAAATGCGTCGTTCTCAAGACGCAATGGAAGCTACTCGTCCATATGCAGAAACAATGCGTAAAGTGATCGGTCATTTGGCTAATGGTAGCCTCGAGTATAAGCATCCTTATCTTGAGGAACGTGAAGCCAAACGTGTTGGTTACATCATCGTTTCTACAGACCGTGGTCTTTGTGGTGGTTTGAACATTAACTTGTTCAAAAAAGCTATGAACGACATGAAAGATTGGTCTGAGAAAGGTGCTGATGTAGAGCTTGCAATTGTAGGTTCTAAAGCAACAGCATTTTTCAATAACAGCGGCGCGAAAGTAGCAGCTCAAGTTTCTGGTCTGGGTGATCGCCCAAGCCTTGAAGACTTGATTGGCTCTGTAAGCGTTATGCTGAAGAAATATGATGAAGGTGAATTGGATCGCCTGTTCGTAGTGTTTAACAGATTTGAAAACACTATGGTTCAAGAACCAACGATCGATCAATTACTTCCTTTGCCTAAATCAGACAGCGAAGAAATGAAACGCAGTCATTCTTGGGACTACATTTATGAGCCCGAGCCAAAACCACTACTAGATGCACTATTAGTTCGCTATGTCGAATCTCAAGTGTATCAAGGTGTGGTCGAGAATCTTGCTTGTGAGCAAGCAGCTCGAATGATTGCAATGAAATCAGCAACAGATAACGCTGGTGACATTATTGATGACTTAGAACTTGTGTATAACAAAGCCCGTCAATCGGCGATTACACAAGAACTTTCTGAGATCGTTTCAGGCGCAGCTGCGGTTTAAGCTTAGGTAAAACTAAATAGTTAGAGGATTAACGATGGCTACAGGTAAGATCGTACAGATCATTGGTGCGGTAGTCGACGTAGAGTTCCCACAGGGCGAAGTACCTCGTGTATACGATGCTCTGAATGTTAATGAAGTGAAAGAGCGTCTAGTTCTTGAAGTTCAGCAACAACTTGGCGGTGGCGTAGTACGCGCAATCGTAATGGGTAGCTCTGATGGTTTACGTCGTGGTTTGACAGTTGAAAATACTGGCGCTCCAATCTCGGTACCAGTAGGTACTAAGACACTTGGTCGTATCATGAACGTCCTAGGTGACGCAATTGATGAGTGTGGTGAAATAGGTGCTGAAGAGCATTACGCAATTCACCGTGAAGCTCCAAGCTACGAAGAGCAGTCTAATGAGACTTCTCTTCTAGAAACTGGTGTTAAAGTAATCGACTTGATTTGTCCATTCGCTAAGGGTGGTAAAATCGGTCTATTCGGTGGTGCTGGTGTAGGTAAGACCGTTAACATGATGGAACTTATCAACAACATCGCACTTCAACACTCAGGCCTATCTGTATTTGCAGGTGTAGGTGAGCGTACTCGTGAAGGTAACGATTTCTACTTTGAGATGCAGGAAGCAGGTGTTGTAAACATCGAAAACCCTGAAGAATCAAAAGTAGCGATGGTTTACGGTCAGATGAACGAGCCACCAGGTAACCGTCTACGTGTTGCACTGACTGGTCTAACAATGGCTGAGCGCTTCCGTGACGAAGGTCGTGACGTTCTACTGTTTGTTGATAACATCTACCGTTACACACTAGCAGGTACTGAAGTATCAGCACTTCTAGGTCGTATGCCTTCTGCGGTAGGTTACCAACCTACACTAGCTGAAGAAATGGGTGTTCTGCAAGAGCGTATCACGTCAACTAAAGCTGGTTCTATCACGTCTGTACAGGCGGTATATGTACCTGCGGATGACTTGACTGACCCGTCTCCAGCAACAACGTTCGCTCACTTAGATGCAACGGTAGTACTTAACCGTAATATCGCATCTATGGGTCTATACCCAGCGATCGACCCGCTAGATTCTACTTCACGTCAACTGGATCCATTGGTAGTTGGACAAGAGCACTACGACATCGCTCGTGGCGTTCAGTCTACTCTTCAGCGCTATAAAGAGCTGAAAGATATCATTGCTATCCTAGGTATGGACGAGCTATCTGAAGAAGATAAGCAAGTTGTATCTCGTGCTCGTAAGATTGAGAAGTTCCTAACTCAGCCTTACCACGTAGCGGAAGTATTTACAGGTGACCCAGGCGTTTACGTTCCTCTTAAAGAGACTCTACGTGGCTTCCAAGGTCTTCTATCTGGTGAATACGATGACATTCCAGAGCAAGCGTTCATGTACTGTGGTGCAATTGACGAAGCTATTGAGAATGCTAAGAAGCTATAAGGCTAACTAGGAGGCGATATGGCAGCAATAACCTTTCACCTAGACGTTGTAAGTGCAGAGAAACAAATTTTCTCAGGCCTTGTTGAGACGTTTCAGGTGACCGGTAGTGAGGGTGAGCTTGGTATTTTCCATGGTCACACTCCACTGCTGACCGCTATCAAGCCTGGTATGGTGCGTATTGTTAAGCAGCACGGCCACGAAGAAATTATTTATGTTTCTGGTGGTATGGTAGAAGTTCAACCTGGTACAGCGACTGTACTGGCTGATACGGCTATCCGTGGTGAAGAACTAGACGCAGCAAAGGCGGAAGAAGCTAAACGCAAGGCTGTGGAGAATATCCAAAATCAGCATGGCGATATAGACTTCGCACAAGCGGCCGGTGAACTGGCTAAAGCCATTGCTCAGTTACGAGTTATCGAACTGACAAAACAGCGTCGTTAATCTTTTATAAGATTACTGACTCTGAGATAAAGGCGACCTAAGGGTCGCCTTTTTGCATTTTTGGATTCTCAAAAATGCTTCTTTTACGTATAACTACTGGTTAAATGGTTATTGCGATTTAATTTTTTTGCCAAAAACGGTTACAATATCGGCTTAATAAAAATAATGTTGGATAGGTTTACAATGAAGTTTAGCGCGGTAATTCTCGCAGCGGGTAAAGGCACTCGCATGTATTCAAACACACCAAAGGTTCTGCACACGCTTGCGGGTAAGCCGATGGTTAAACATGTTATTGATACTTGTAACGGCTTAGGCGCTCAAAACATCAACTTGGTTTACGGTCACGGTGGTGATCAGATGAAGGCTACTTTAGCTGAAGAATCGGTAAACTGGGCACTGCAAGCTGAGCAGTTGGGTACTGGCCACGCTGTGGATCAGGCATCTGCACATTTCGCTGATGATGAAAAAGTACTGGTGCTATACGGTGATGTTCCATTGATTTCACCTCAAACCATTGAAAACCTATTAGACGCTCAACCAAACGGTGGCATCGCGCTACTTACGGTCGTGTTAGACAACCCAATGGGCTACGGTCGTATTATTCGTCGTAATGGCCCTGTTGTGGCTATCGTTGAGCAGAAAGATGCAACGGATGAGCAGAAGCTTATCAAAGAGATCAACACTGGCGTTATGGTTGCGACTGGTGGCGATCTGAAGCGTTGGTTGTCTGGCTTAAGCAACGATAACGCACAAGGTGAATACTACCTGACTGACGTTATTGCAGCGGCTCACGATGAAGGTCGTGCTGTAGAAGCTGTACACCCAGTAAGCCCTATTGAAGTTGAAGGCGTGAACGACCGCTCTCAACTGGCTCGTTTAGAACGCGCTTATCAAGCTGAGCAAGCCGACAAACTATTGAAGCAAGGCGTTATGCTACGTGACCCAAGCCGCTTTGATCTACGCGGTGAATTGCAGTGCGGTATGGATGTTGAAATTGATACTAACGTTATCATTGAAGGTAGCGTAAGCATTGGCGACAACGTGGTTATCGGTACAGGTTGTGTATTGAAAGACTGCGAGATCGATGACAACACCATAGTGCGTCCATACAGTGTAATTGAAGGTGCAACGGTCGGTGAAGACTGTACGGTTGGTCCTTTCACTCGTCTACGTCCTGGTGCTGACATGCGTAATAACTCGCACGTTGGTAACTTTGTCGAAATGAAGAATACTCGCCTTGGTGAAGGCTCTAAAGCGAATCACCTAACGTACTTAGGCGATGCTGAAATTGGTCAGCGCGTAAACGTGGGTGCAGGTGCTATCACTTGTAACTATGATGGCGCAAATAAGTTTAAGACCATCATCGGCGATGACGTATTCGTTGGCTCAGATAGTCAATTAATTGCTCCAGTTACGATTGGTAATGGCGCTACCGTTGGTGCTGGCTCTACAGTAACTCGTGATGTTGCTGAAAATGAGTTAGTTATCAGCCGTGCTAAAGAACGTAAGATTGCTGATTGGAAACGTCCAACTAAGAAGTAAGTACTAACGTCCAAAAGATATTCTGATACAAGCCAGTAGCAATGCTACTGGCTGCTTTCATATAAAAAAAGAGCGAGATTACTCGCTCTTTTTTGTTTTCGTTAAACGAGAAACTAGTCTTGCTTATCGTCAGCAACCACTCGAGAGTTATCCGGTGTTGCGAAGTGTTCAGAAAGCTCTTTGTTCGAAACAATATAGCCAACCCACAATGCACCTAAACAAATCACTACCGCGATTCCTGTTGCGCTTAGTGCTTGGCTTGCCATTGCTGCAACCAATGCACTTGCTAGGCCACTAATACTGATTTGCAGGCTGTTTTGTAAGCCAGCCGCTGTCGCAGGGCTCTGTTTCGCGCTTGATAGAGCACGGTTTACTACGATTGGGTAAAGTGCGCCATTCGCTACGGCAATTAGACAGAAAGGTGCGAGTAGAGGCCAGATTGAAGTCAGTTCCCATTGTGATGCAATGAAAATCAGTAATGCGGCAACACTAAACAAACCAATAAGATTTCTTAGTACGACACCATCGCCATACTTCTTCACTGCCTGCTTACCGAAGTAACCACCCGCCATGAATGCAATGGTTTGTGGAATAAAGCTCAAACCGATGTCTTTTGCTTCATAACCCAGTTGAGCCATGATCTCTGGCATACCGGTTAGGTAAGCGAAGAACGCTGCTGACGCTGAAGCAAACATCAACACATTACCCATGTAAGGCTTTGAATGAAGCAGTGCTTTGATATCGGTTTTGATCGACGTTTGTTTTACTTCTGGCGCTTCTTTTGGTTGAGCCATGGTCGTTGCGATCAACAATGCGCCCATTAGCGTCAGTGTGATAAAGATACTGTGCCAACCAAAGCTGTCTGCTAGCAACACACCCAGTTGCGGTGCTAATGCTGGAGATAGCGCTACTAGAGGCATGATAGTCGCAAAAATTTGCTGGCTGCTGCTTTGAGAGTAACGCTTAATAACCATTGCTTGCCAGATTACCGCAGGCGCGCACACACCGATCGCTTGAATGAAGCGCAGCGTTAGTAGGTGCCATACTTCGGTACTGAATGCTAAGCCGAATGAAGCTGCAGTAAAGATAACAAGACCAACCGCTAGCGTATTACGGTGACCATACTTGTCACTCGCCAGACCCCAAAGAAGCTGACCCATTGCCATACCACCAAGGAATACGGTTAGAGACAAAGCAATCTGCTCAGGGCCGGTTGCAAAATCGACTTCCATTGCCTTAAATGCAGGAAGGTACATATCGGTCGCAATAAAGCCAAGCATGGAAAGAACTGCAAGGTAGACCAATTGAAATTTAGAAATATTCATAAGATGCCATTAAACTAAAGGTAGTGATGTTTTTATCATCAAAAAAATTGTTAGATACTCAGGAGTAGAAGCCCCTGTTTATTTATGCTGACATTCTATTTTTCATAGCTGATAAAATAAAACGCTAAAATATGTAGTTATCAATCAAAAAATTTGAAGGCTTATGTTCTCTAAATCCTCGTTAGAAATGCTTGATACCGTTGCTCGCTTGGGCAGCTTTACTGCGGCTGCAGAGCAATTGCACAAAGTACCATCGGCGATCAGCTATGGGGTTAGGCAGGTAGAGCAAGAGCTTGATGTTCTACTTTTCAGACGCTTACCAAGAAAAGTAGAGCTGACGCCTGCTGGGGAGTTGTTTATTGAAGAGGCTCGTCAACTGCTGAGACAGATGGAAGAACTCAGTGCGCAAACTCGCCGAGCTGCGCGTGGTTGGAAGAAAACCTTACGTCTAACCCTTGATAACGTGGTTAAGCTCGACAAGATGAAGCCGATGATTGAAGAGTTTTATCAAACCTTTGAGTTCGCTGAGCTGCAGATCAACATGGAAGTGTTTAACGGCTCTTGGGAAGCCATTGCTCAGGGCAGGGCGGATGTCGTGATTGGCGCCACTTCAGCGATTCCGGTTGGCGGTGATTTTGAAGTAAAGGATATGGGGCGGTTAGATTGGGCATTCGTCATGTCACCCAGTCATCCTTGTGTGCGAGAACAAAACCTCAATGAAGCCTTTGTCAGTCAATATCCAGCGATCTGTTTGGATGATACCTCCAGCGTGCTGCCTAAGCGTCACACTGGCCATTATGCAAGTCAGAGACGTCTTCTATTACCTAACTGGTACAGCGCAATAGAGTGTCTTAAAAATGGTGTAGGGGTGGGTTACATGCCAAGGCATATCGCCGCACCTATTATTGAGCAAGGTTTGCTGGTGGAAAAAATATTGCCTGAGCCAAGCCCGCAGAGTCATTGCTGCTTAGTGTGGCGTAAAGACGACAACCATAAGTTGATCGAGTGGATGGTTAAGTATTTAGGATCGAGTGAACAGCTTCACCAAGATTGGTTGGATCATCGCAAGGCGATCTAATGCTCTCTTTACAAGAAGATCCTTTTCAAGCTTGAGCTGAATCAGCACCAATAAAAAGAGCGAGTAAATACTCGCTCTTTTTTGATTCGGTCGTTAACTCTCAAGACAAGAAGAACTTGTAGGAAGGGTTATCGGTTTCATCTTTGCATTGGTAGCCGAGTTCTTCTAAGTGTGTAGAGAACTGAGCCAAATCGTCATCACCAAGCTCAAAACCACACAGCACACGACCGTAGTCAGCACCATGGTTACGATAGTTGAACAAGCTGATATTCCAGTGAGTCCCTAAGGTATCAAGGAATTTAATCAATGCACCTGGGTATTCAGGAAACTCAAAGCTGTAAAGACGTTCTTTCAATGGCTTCGATGGTTTACCGCCAATCATGTAACGAATGTGCAGCTTTGCCATCTCGTCATCAGACAAGTCGACAACCGCGTAGTCACCCTCACGTAAGTCATTGATGATGTGTTCGAGTTCTTCTTGTCCACCTTGTAGACGTACACCAACGAAGATATTCGCCAGGCTTTCGTCGTTGTGGCGGTAGTTAAACTCAGTCACCGCTCGACCACCAATAATGTTACAGAACTCTAGGAACGCACCTTGTCGCTCTGGAATCGTTACCGCAAGTAGACCTTCTCGCTTCTCACCCAATTCACAACGCTCAGAGACATAACGTAGACCGTGGAAGTTGGTGTTCGCACCAGAAAGTACCGTTGCTAGTTGCTTATTTTGCAGTTGGTTTTGTTCTGCAAACTTCTTCAAGCCAGCCAGAGCAAGTGCTCCTGAAGGCTCAGCAATCGCACGGGTGTCTTCAAAGATGTCCTTTACCGCAGAGCAGATTTCATCGCTAGAGACGGTAATATGACCATCAATGTACTGTTGGCAAAGACGGAATGTCTCTTCACCAATGCGTTTAACCGCAACACCATCAGCAAACATGCTGACCTGATCCAGCACCACAGGTTCACCCGCATCCAGTGCTGCTTTCAAGCAAGCCGAGTCTTCAGGCTCTACCGCAATCACTTTAATCTCTGGCATCAGTTGTTTGATAAGCACTGCAACACCAGCGGCTAAGCCACCACCACCAACCGGCACAAAGATATAATCCATGTGGCCGTTTTGCTGCAGCATCTCCATGCCCATAGTGCCTTGCCCTGCAATCACGAGTGGGTGATCGAAAGGAGGAACAAAGGTGAAGCCATGTTCAGCCGACAGACGTTCCGCTTCCGCTTTCGCTTCATCGAAATTACTGCCGTGTAAAACGACTTTACCGCCAAATCCGCGTACTGCATCGACCTTGATATCCGGTGTCGTTTTTGGCATCACGATCGTGGTTTGAATGCCCAGCTTAGAGCCAGATAGCGCCATACCTTGTGCGTGATTCCCTGCGGACGCTGCGATAACACCGGCTGCTTTCTGTTGTTCAGAAAGGCTTGAAACCATGTTGTAAGCACCGCGCAGCTTAAACGAGTGTACCGGCTGACGGTCTTCTCGTTTTAGCTGAACCTGATTACCGATACGAGCGCTTAAGCGTGGCATATCTTGCAGAGGTGTCACGATTGCCGCTTCGTAAACCGGTGCTCTCAGGATCTGGCGCAGATAATCTGCGCCACTTTGTTTTTTGGGACTGGAGGTGTCATCACTCATAGTTAGCCCTCAAGCTTAGACTTATCACGCACTGCGCCTTTGTCGGCACTGGTCGCCATGCTTGCGTAAGCTTTCAGTGCGAAAGACACTTCACGTTGACGGTTTTCTGGTTTCCAGCCTAATGCATCTTGTTTTTCACGACGCGCTTCTAGTTCTGCTTCAGGAACATCAAGCGTGATTGAGCGGCTAGGGATATCGATAGTGATGATATCGCCTGTGTTCACTAGACCAATTACACCACCGCTTGCTGCTTCTGGAGAAGCGTGACCGATAGACAGACCTGATGTACCACCAGAGAAACGACCATCGGTTAGAAGAGCACAAGACTTGCCTAGACCCATAGATTTTAGGTAAGTCGTTGGGTAGAGCATTTCTTGCATACCCGGGCCGCCTTTAGGACCTTCGTAACGAATGACAACCACTTCGCCTGCTTTTACTTTACCCGCTAAGATGCCTTCTACTGCCGTATCTTGGCTTTCGAATACGATTGCAGGGCCTTGGAATTTAAGGTTTTCTTCATCAACACCCGCAGTCTTAACGATACAACCATCAACCGCGATGTTACCTGAAAGTACCGCTAGGCCACCTTCTTGGCTGAACGCGTTTTCTTTGGTACGAATACAACCTTCTTTGCGGTCGTCATCTAGACGATCCCAACGGCAATCTTGTGAGAAAGCTTTGGTGGTACGGATGCCCGCAGGACCTGCACGGAAGAACTTAAGCACGGCTTCGTCTTCTGTTTGCATGATGTCGTATTGAGCGAGCTGCTCTTGCATACTTAGGCCAAGTACGGTGCGAGTTTGATTATTCAGTAGGCCAGCACGATCAAGCTCACCTAGGATAGCCATTACGCCACCAGCACGGTGAACGTCTTCCATGTGGTATTTCGGTGTTGAGGGAGCAACCTTACATAGGTGTGGAACGCGACGAGACATCTCATCGATATCATCCATATCAAAATCAATGTCACCTTCTTGAGCAGCGGCTAAAAGGTGAAGTACTGTGTTACTTGAGCCACCCATTGCGATATCAAGCGCCATAGCATTATCAAAGGCTGCGCGATTTGCGATGTTGCGAGGCAGTGCTGACTCGTCATCTTTCTCGTAGTAACGCTTGGTTAGATCAACGATGCGTTTACCAGCGTTGATGAATAGCTCTTCACGGTCTGCGTGCGTCGCCAACATTGAACCGTTACCCGGCTGAGATAGGCCAAGTGCTTCTGTTAGACAGTTCATTGAGTTTGCTGTGAACATACCTGAACATGAACCACAGGTTGGACATGCAGAACGTTCTACTTGCTCACTTTGCTCGTCTGAAATCGTTGGATCGGCACCTTGGATCATTGCATCAACAAGGTCGAGCTTGATGATTTGATCTGAAAGCTTGGTTTTACCTGCTTCCATTGGGCCGCCTGATACAAAGATCACTGGGATGTTAAGGCGCATTGCTGCCATCATCATTCCCGGAGTGATTTTGTCACAGTTAGAGATACATACCATTGCATCCGCACAGTGTGCATTGACCATGTATTCTACTGAGTCTGCGATAAGCTCACGTGATGGCAGTGAGTACAGCATGCCGCCGTGACCCATTGCGATACCATCATCGACCGCGATGGTGTTGAATTCTTTTGCGATACCACCCGCTTTCTCGATTTCACCCGCAACCAGCTGACCCATATCTTTAAGGTGAACGTGGCCTGGAACAAATTGAGTGAAAGAGTTTACAACCGCGATGATCGGCTTACCGAAGTCATCATCTTTAACGCCAGTTGCACGCCATAAAGCGCGCGCACCAGCCATGTTGCGTCCGTGGGTAGTAGTTGCTGAACGATAGATTGGCATTGCTTAAATCCTTATAAAATATTTGGCTGTTGCTTACTTAGTTGTCTGTGTTTGGTTTTCTGACGCGTGGTCTGCTGGATAAACATAATCTAACCAGCCCCACTTATCTTCAGTAGTGCCATTGAATAAACCAAAGTAAGCTGCTTGAACTTTTTCAGTGATAGGACCGCGTTTGCCTTCACCTACTGTAATTTTGTCTACGCTGCGAACCGGAACGATCTCTGCAGCTGTGCCTGTCATGAATACTTCATCGGCAAGGTATAGCGCTTCACGAGCAATGTTCTCTTCACGGATTTCGTAACCCATGTCTTTTGCTAGTGTCATGATTGAATCACGGGTGATGCCCGGTAGAATCGCGCTGGTTGCTGGTGGCGTTGATAACACACCATTACGAATCACAAAGATGTTCTCGCCAGCACCTTCTGAAAGGTAACCATCGACGCTCAGTGCGATACCTTCATCGTAACCATGACGACGAGCTTCACCACCAACCAGTAATGAAGATAGGTAGTTACCACCGGCTTTCGCAGCGGTAGGGATAGTATTTGGAGCGGCACGATTCCAGCTTGAAATCATCGCATCTACACCATTCTCTAGCGCTTCTTCACCTAGGTAAGAACCCCAAGGGAACGCAGCGATGATCAGATCCATCTCAGTATTTTCTGGCGGACACACACCCAAACCAACATTACCGACAAAGCCCAGTGGGCGTATGTACGCAGACTGTAGCTTATTTTGGCGTAGCGTTTCGCGAGTCGCTTCCATAATTTCTTCCTCAGTAAAAGGAATAGGGAAGCGGTAGATTTTCGCTGAGTCTTTTAGGCGTCTTGCATGCTCTGGGTGACGGAAGATTACCGGCCCTTTTGGCGTGTTGTAACAACGAACGCCTTCAAACACAGAAGTACCGTAGTGCATTGCGTGAGTCAGGACGTGAACGTTCGCCTCTGCCCAAGGAACCATTTCACCGTTAAACCAAATATAGTCTGCTGTTTTAGCTGTCATGTTTGCGGTTCCTTATGCGTTTATCTTTTGCTGTAAGTTGTTGTTTGGCAATTCATTACGACTGATAGAGATAACGTCAACGGAACGTACATCCCACAGCTTTTCGATTTGGTTTACCAAAAAAGAGATCGGACGGTCACTGTCGACAATGATCTCAACACTCGCCACTTTGCTTTCGTGGTTTTGAGTGCCCGCAACTTGCTTAACAATGAAGCCACGGTGGCGGATAACACGAAGAACACGCTCTAGTAGTACAGGCTTATCATCGGCTTTGATGTCTAATAGGTATCTTTTCATGTTATGTGTTCTCCAACATCTCACTGTTTGAAGCACCTGGCGGTACTAGTGGCCATACGTTTTCTTCTTCATCGATAAGGACGTGAAGTAGGTAAGCAGTTTTGCTTTCTAGCATCTCTTTCAATGCTGGCTCTACTTCTTCTTTACGAGTGATGGTTTTGCCCGGGATATCAAATGCTTTCGCGAGCATGACGAAATCAGGGTTGTCATCTAAGATGGTTTCACTGTGTCGGCCATCAAAGAACAGAGATTGCCATTGGCGAACCATGCCCAAGCGAGAGTTATTCAGAAGCACCATCTTCACTGGGATCTGACGACGCTTTAGCGTGCCAAGCTCTTGTATGTTCATCATGAATGAACCATCACCAGAGATAAGAATCGATTGGTCATCAGGACGGCCAACCGATGCACCCATAGCGGCTGGTAAACCAAAGCCCATAGTGCCTAAACCGGCTGAGGTGATGAAGTTTTGTGGATCGCGAGGCTGAATGTGCTGAGCGGCCCACATCTGATGTTGGCCAACATCCGTCGAAATGATAGAGCTTGCTGGCATCATGTCTGATAACTGCTTTAGCAGTAGTGGAGCAAAGATCAGATCACCTGGGTGGTCGTAGCGCCACTTGAATGAGCTACGAAGGCCTTCTGAGTGGTGAACCCAAGATGAGATGTCTTGGCTCAGTTCTAGTTGAGGCAGGATCTTGTTGATGTCACCGCGAATTGGCGCATCAGCAAGGCGCAGTTTACTGAACTCTGCGGCATCGATATCGATATGGATAACTTTTGCGTGAGGAGCAAAAGTATCAAGCTTGCCTGTTACTCGGTCATCAAAACGAGCACCGACAACAATCAATAGGTCACTTTCTTGAACCACTAGGTTAGCGGCTTTAGTGCCGTGCATACCAAGCATGCCAAGGTAGTGCGGGTCGTCACGTTCAATGGTGCCTAAGCCTTTCAGTGTGCTTACGGCCGGCATTGGGTTAAGGTGTAAAAACTCGCGAACTGCATCGGTTGCTTTCGCCAGTTGAACGCCACCACCTACGTATAAAACAGGACGAGTCGCTTGAGACAAGAAATACTGAGCTTGTTCAATAGCATCCGTTGTCACAACAGGAATGGCTGGTGGTGTAAATTCAGGAAGAATTTTTACAGGGGATTCGGCTAGTTGAACATCTTTAGCGATATCGACAATAACCGGACCGGGACGCCCTGCTTTTGCAACGATAAATGCTTCAGCCAATGTTGGCGCAAGATCTTCAATATCGGTAACGAGGTAGCTGTGTTTAGTACATGACAGAGACATACCAATCACATCCATTTCTTGGAATGCATCGGTACCGATGTGGGAGCTAGCAACTTGACCTGTGATAGCGACGAGTGGGATGGAGTCCATAAAGGCATCAGCAAGACCTGTTACTAGGTTAGTCGCGCCTGGGCCTGAGGTTGCCATACAAACAGCCACGTCTTGTGTTGCACGCGCCATACCAATGGCAGCCATTGCAGCACCTTGTTCATGGCGACAAAGGATGTGTTCAACACCGCCGTCATAAAGTGCATCGTAGATTGGCATGATGGCACCACCTGGGTAACCAAATACGGTCTCAATGCCTTGTTGCTTGAGTGCGGATACGACTAGTTCTGCGCCTTTCATCGTAATCCCTCCGTATTACCTTTATTTTGGTCATTGTTTCCGTTGTCTTTGCACATCTTGTGCTCCCATTCTTCCTGTAAATCGGCAAGGCCGAAAATAATAAAAATTATAAAAATCGAATCGCTAAATTAGAAAAAACCCCCGGACTTTTCAGTGCGGGGGTTTTTTCTAATTCGTGGTTACTTTCTTCCCACTCGCCCCCGCGCAGTCTTAATAATGACTACGATAATCAGGTTAATCAGTGCGTAAATGCGAGCGTTAAAAATCATAATATTCGAGTTTTCTCGTTTATTGTCTTCAGTAAAAGTCTACATCTCTAGTGTTATCACACAAATCTGCAGTATGACAAGGAAAATGTCATTCTTTTTTCACATTAAAACACCATTCCACCAAGCTATATAACAACCTTATCGCTTTGGTGAGCAACGAATACCCAGAGCGAATACTTTTAAATCAAAGACAAAGGAAAGTTATGGGACTCGCGATAATTCACAGCCGGGCTAGTGTGGGAGTAGAGGCACCAGAAGTGACCGTTGAAGTGCATATAAGCAACGGTATGCCTGGGTTTACATTGGTGGGGCTACCTGAAACGACGGTCAAAGAATCTAAAGATCGAGTCAGGAGTGCCATCATCAATTCTCGCTTTGAATTTCCTTCGAAAAGGATCACGGTCAACCTCGCGCCTGCTGATTTACCCAAAGAGGGAGGGCGTTTCGATCTGCCAATCGCGCTTGGGATTTTGGTGGCGTCAGATCAGCTTCCGACATCAAAAATAGCTCAACATGAATTTATCGGTGAGTTGGCATTGTCAGGAGAGTTGCGCTCGGTAAAGGGCGTTCTGCCTGCGACGTTAGCCGCCGATAGTGTCGAGCGATGCTTAGTAGTTCCACATCACAATGGTGATCAGGCGGCCTTAGTCGGCAAGGGGGCCCATAAATCAGCACAAACCTTGCTAGAGGTTTGTGCGGATATGTGTGGTCAGGCTCAGCTTGGTTTATATCGAACCGAGCATCATCATGTCGATGTGTCTGATAATCGTGACTTACAAGATATTATTGGCCAGCAGCAAGGTAAGCGAGCACTGGAGATCGCCGCAGCGGGCAACCATAACCTGCTTTTTCTCGGCCCGCCTGGAACTGGGAAAACCATGTTGGCTTCTCGATTGCGCGATTTGTTACCTGAGATGAGTGACGACGAGGCGATGGAAACCGCTTCGGTGGCTTCTTTAACGCAACAAGAGATTAATCAATACAACTGGAAACAACGACCTTTCCGTTCCCCACACCATTCGAGTTCGATGGCAGCATTGGTCGGTGGTGGCTCGATACCTCGCCCCGGTGAGATATCTTTGGCGCATAATGGCTTATTGTTTCTTGATGAGATGCCAGAGTTTGAGCGTAAGGTGCTTGATTCACTGCGAGAGCCGCTAGAGTCGGGTGAAATCATTATCTCCCGTGTCGCGGGTAAGACTCGCTTTCCTGCTCGCTTTCAATTAGTCGGTGCACTTAACCCAAGCCCAACAGGTTATTACGAGGGCAATCAAGCTCGAGCGAACCCGCAAATTATCCTGCGTTACCTCAACCGCTTATCTGGGCCATTATTGGATAGATTCGATATGTCATTGGAGATCCCTCTATTGCCCAAAGGGATGTTAGCCGAAGGCGGTGATCGTGGAGAAACCACTCAAGTCGTGAAGCAACGAGTTAAACAAGCGCGTCAGTTGATGTTATCTCGAAACCATAAGTCGAATGCACTGTTAGGTAGCCGAGAAATTGAAAAATATTGCCCGTTAAGGCGTGAGGATGCGGAGTTTCTTGAGACCGCACTGCATCGATTAGGTTTATCGATTCGTGCCTATCATCGAATCATCAAGGTAGCGCGAACTATTGCAGACTTAGAGGGTAACGAGCAGATTGAAAAGAAGCACTTATCAGAGGCACTTGGCTACCGAGCGATGGATCGCTTGCTGAAACAACTTTCAGCTCAAGCTGTGTAGTCATACCAATCGTAGTAAACAACGGGTCATTTATTTACTGTGATTGGTATAAAAACAAGAAAGCCTGCTTTTTACGCAGGCTTTCGTTGTTATGAACCAATTGTTATGAACTAATGGTTATTAGCGAGCAGTAATGCCTAACTAGAACTTGTAGTTCAGGCCAACTGAAACGATATATTGAGACTCGTCGTAGAAGGTAATGTTCGAGTCGCTGGTGCCGTAGCCCGCCAGTGAAATAAATGACCAGTTGTCCCAGTTCATGAATTGGTCATATTCATACGCGGCGAAAAGGTTAATGTTGTCATCGCTGCGAGTTTTGTCGTAAATCGAGTTGTTAGCATCGTAAGAACGTTGGTTGTAGCCTGCGGTTAATGCGTACTGATGACGGCCCATGCCACCAAACAAACTCACTTCACCACCAAACTGGTCGTAAGACTCAGCGTTACCGTCGGCATCTCTGGTTTGATAAATGATCGATGGGATAAGCATCATGGTGCGGCTCAATGGAACGCGGTATTGGCCTTTCAGGTAGAGAGTATTCGCATCTCGTTTGAGCTCTTGTTCTTGAATCTCATCATTGTCGACATCTTTAGTCGCGTAAGCCATGTCTAGCGAGAATGCAGAACCTGCGATGCTACTTAATTTCAAACGAAAGGCATTGCCGGTTTCATCGGTTTTGCTTCGAGCAACGCCTTCTGCGTAAGGATTTGCCCAAGTCTCACCTGACATTATGGTTGGCAGAAGTGACGCGTCGATGGTCATGCCTGACTCTAGTTGGTATTTATAGCCAACCTCCAGTACAACAGTACCGGTAGCCACATCATCACGAGCGGTACCTGTGTACACCTGGTGATTTAGCTTTTCACCAAAGGTGTAAGCGACACTGCCTAAAGGTGCGACAAGAAATGAGCTCTCAGATGAGGCTTTCTGTGTATTTGACGAAATGGTGCTATCAGCATCGGTATTAAAGTTTGAGGTGGAAGAGGCAACCCCGGTATTGATAGATATTTCACCACTGAAACCTTGTTCGTCTGCAAGCTTGGCAAAAGCGGGAGAGGCTGCAACGCTCAATGCGAGAAGAGTTATTTTTATTTTCATTCAAGGGCTCCTTGCCCACCGGTTCTTAGGACGGGTTATTAATAGCAGTAAAGCTTTAAATTTCCAGGTTAATTATTTATCAATGATGATTTTTGAACAAGCAAAAAAAAGGAAGCCGAAGCTTCCTTTAATCATTACCTTACTTCTTTAATAAGAAGTTAACCAGCTCGAAGTACTCATCGAGAGAGTTAATGCCTTGAGCGTCAATCAGGTAGCGGTTGTTTACTACAACAGCTGGAACGCCTGACAAGCCGCTGTCTTTGAATGCTTTGTCGAAACGACGAACCATAGAATCTACTGCAAAGCCGTTGTATGCCGCATCGAATTTCTTAGCATCAACGCCTTCATCAAGGAAGATTTGACGCAGTTCTGCTTCATCGCGTGGTGGCTTGTTCATGGTGTGGATGCGGTTAAACATCACTGGCACCATTTTATCTTCAACTTTCAGTGCAATCATGGTCGCGTAAGCTTTGCTCATTGGCAGACCCATGTTGCCACCCATGAATGAAACATGGTTCTTCTGTAGCTTAGCGTCTTTAGGTAGCTGTTGTTTTAGCTGCTGGATGATTGGCTCAAAGCTATTACAGTGTGGGCAGTAAAAAGAGAAGAACTCTGTCACCATTGGTTTTTTTGATGCTTCTAGATCGAGAACTTTGTAGTGTTCACCTTCGTTAAATTTCGCAGCGTGAGCTGAAAGGCTCAACATGATCAATGAGAAAAATGCGAATAGCTTTTTCATTTATCCAATCTCCATTATGTTTGAATTTTTATCTAGTTGTATGTTGCGATTGCTGTTACCACTGAGGCATTAACGAAAGTGGTGGCTCTTGCAGGGTAGCAATTTGCTCTTTACAAGCAAGTACTTGTTGCTCCCAGTATTTCGGGTCATTAAACCATGGGAAGGCCAAAGGAAACGCTGGATCGTGCCATCGTTTCGCTAACCACGCCATGTAATGCACCATACGTAGACCGCGCAGAGGTTCGATTAGTTTCAGTTGCGCGGTATTAAAATCGCAAAACTCTTGATAACTCTCTAGCAGAATATCCAGTTGCATCATTTTATCTTGGCGTTCGCCGTTAAGCAGCATCCACAGATCTTGAACAGCAGGACCATTACGCGCGTCATCAAGATCGACGAACATTGGCCCGTCGCGCCACAAGATATTGCCCGGGTGGCAGTCGCCATGGAGACGAATGTTGTCAATGTTACTTGGCCACTGGCTCTCTAGCTCTTTGATCAGAAGGTCGACGTCATTGAAGAACGCGTTCTCTAGGTGCGTTGGGATAAACTGAGAATTCTCTAGAATCTTACGTGGCTGATAAAGGTATTCATCTAAGCTGATGGTCGGGCGATGCTGAAATGTTCTTCCAGCACTGGCTTTATGAATACGGCCAAGAAAGCGTCCAACGCCTTCCAATTGATCTAGATTGTCGACTTCATATTGCCTGCCACCGACGCTTTCAAACAGTGCAAATAGATAGCCTTGATATTCATGCAAGGTTGCGCCGTTGATTCGCATAGGTGGAGCAACCGGTAACTCTTGTTCGATCAGCTCTAACGCGAAGTCGTGCTCTTCTTGGATCTGTGCTGTGTTCCAACGCTGCGGACGATAAAACTTAACGACGTAGCGTTTACGGTCTTCATCGGTGAATTGATACACCCGGTTTTCGTAGCTGTTGAGAGCGAGAAGCCCGGATTCAGCACGAACTCCAATACTCTCCAGTGCGTACCACATGAAGTCAGGAGTCAGGTTATCAAAGTTAAAGGCTTGCATCGTCATAGAATAAAAAAGGCTCATTACTGAGCCTTTTTCCATTTATTGGGGTGTTATACCAAGCACTAAGGTGGCTGGTATCAGAGCTTCTTGATAAAGCGGCTTTCGACTTCCATCGTAAACTCTTCATTATCCGAGAGTATAAACTGAATTGTCGAAACTGGTGAGCTCAGTTTTTCTGGATCGACGCCTAAGCTGATAGGAAGGTTTAAAACCTCACCTGGGTCTACGGTGATCGTTTGTTTACCGTACCAGATAGAATCTGGTAGCCCGCTGACATCAAGCTTGTACTCTTGCTCTTGCTGAGTTTTGTTGATTACTTTCAAGTTGTAAGTATTTTCGACAAGCCCTTGGCTATTGATTCTAAATAGTTGGTTTCTATCTCGTAGAACGCTTAAGCCTGCAGGATCAACACTCGCTATCTGTGCGAAGAACAAACCCAGCATGACGTTCAATATAGCGCCATAACCTAGCAGCTTAGGACGCATCACCTTGGTTGTGTGACCATCGAGCCTGTGCTCGGTAGTGTAGTTGATCAGACCTTTGTCATAACCCATACGTTCCATGGTGTTGTCGCAGGCATCAATACACGCGCCACAGTTAATACACTCGTATTGTAGGCCGTCACGGATATCGATACCTGTTGGGCACACCTGAACGCATAAATTACAGTCAATACAGTCGCCTAGACCAAGTTCTTTTGGATCGGTTTTACGAGAGCGAGGGCCGCGGCTTTCACCTCGTTCAGTGTCGTAACCCACGATGAAGGTATCTTTATCGAACATTGCAGATTGGAAACGCGCGTAAGGACACATGTGCAGACAAACAATAGAACGCATCCATCCCGCATTCGCATAAGTACACCCAGCAAAGAACAATACCCAAAACACCGGCCAGAAAGTCGAGTTAAAGGTAAAGAAGCCAACCACCAGCTCTTTGATTGGGATGAAATAACCGACAAAGGTTAAGCCCGTCGCAATCGCAATCGCCCACCACGCGATGTGTTTGATGGTTTTTCTGATAATTAAATTGCTCGTCAGTTTGCCCGAGTCTTGTTTTCTTCGCTTATTGGCAGCACCTTCTAGTTTCTCTTCGAACCAGATGTACATGAAGGTCCAGACGGTTTGCGGGCATAAATAACCACACCAGACTCGCCCTAAGAAGGTGGTTATGAAGAATAAGCCAAACGCAGCAATCATAAATAGGATGGCGAGTAGGGTCAGATCTTGTGGGTACAACGTGGTGCCAAAGAAGTTGAACTGCTGGCTACCGATATCGAGCAAGATCGCTTGTCGTTCACCAAATGGAATCCATGGGATAAGCGCAAAAAGTAAAAGTAAGAACCAACCGCCGTAACGACGAAGTTGTTGGAATTTACCTTTGCTTTCTCGAACATAGATTCGGTTACTTGGGTTAAATCGATCTCCATTACCTTTATGTGTTTTTGGGTTAAAGGTTTTAGGAGTCACATCTTTGATGTCGATTTTATCCTGACTCATGGACTATCCTTTTTGTGGCTTGTTTGCCCGGTTAAGTCGGGCATGACGACATTACTTGAAAGTATGGTTTAGAGAACCCGTTGAAATTGAGCTTGGTGCATTTGTTGTTATCGCACTCACTCTTATTATTTTAGAAGATTCTTATGGATGGCGATTATAGCGACAATCTTGTTCTCATTTCTTTAACGCTATCAACCTTTAACAACAAAAGTCATAACAGTTGTGACGAAAAAATAGCGAACAGAAACAAAAAAGCGACCGAGTGGTCGCTTTTCGAAATTGATTGTTTTATTTATACGGCAATTGAGTTCTAACCAAATAGGCGATTAAAGAAGGCCACGCGCTTTTAGAATTGCCGTTTTGAAATCATCTTCTTGGTCTTTTTTAAGACCTGGGATCATTTCATCTTTTTCGCTGTTACGCATTTTTAGATGGTAGATAAGAACATCGTCAGTCAGCTCTTCTAGCTTGCCTTGGTAGCCTGCTTCGTTTGATAGCTTAATGATGAACTCTAATAGGTTAAGCTCTTGATCTTTCTGCCACTCAGGCTCCATCAGTTCAAGCAGTTCCTCAATGCGGTGACACTTCATACTTTACTTCTCCACAAATTTTATAATGATTTGTGGTTAAGGTATCAAATCGGGTAGGGAATACCAATGTGTAAAGACATTTCAAGATGGGACTGGGCAAGAAAAAAGCGCAGTAAAAACTGCGCTTTTCGTTAAGCGGCTTTAATTACTTTTGTTGCAGTCGGTGCTAATAAAGCAGTCTTCTGAACGAGAGTCATTGTAGGAGCCAATTTCTTAGCCGTTGGAGCAGCAACAAAGCCACTACGACGACGCATCGCACTACGGTTGGTGTGCGAGAACCTGACAGCTGTTGGGCGCATTAATTTACCTAACGGTCAGGCATATCCATTGCCAATCTAATGGCCTGACTTATCATGAGCTTCGCTTCAATTACTTGAAGAGTCACTCGTCTGGCTTTCGCCAATCCGAAAAATAAATCAGGATAATGATATGCATGCATATCAAGGCTTAGATTATCACTATCTAAGTTATCGATCGACGCCTGAGTGATAATTAAACGATATTAGAGCTAAAATAGTGTGAGCAGTATATTTGAGTTTGAACCTCTTTCAGGCTTAAGATGATGCTTTAAAGGAGGTGCATATGTCGTTCTTAAAGAAAACGTTAGCTAGTTTTGGTATTGGATCTGCCAAAGTGGATTCTGTATTGCAACAGGAAGTGCTTTACCCAGGGAAGAAGGCGAGCATTATTGTGCATGTCTATGGTGGCGCTCAGCCACAAGAAATCGACAACATTGATCTCAACTTGTGCTGTCGTTACGTCAAAGAAGTCACCATGAACTCGCAAAGGCAAGAAGGCGGTCATAAACGCCGAATGCACCAGACGTACTCGTTGGCTAAATGGAGCCTGCCGTATGCCTTTGTGATTCAGCCGGGAGAAACCCGTGACTTTGAATGTGAGTTTGATGTACCGCTGAATACACCAGTCACGATTGGTGATTCAAAGGTGTGGCTAGAAACCGGGTTGGACATTGCGATGGCGATTGACCCATCGGATAAAGACACTTTAACGGTTCGTCCTGATGCACTCCTCGATGGCATCTTTAACGAACTTGAAGCTCAAGGGCTACGGATACGCCAAGTGGAGTGTGAAGCGGTCGATGGCTTTGAACTGCCGTTTGTCCAAGAGTTTGAGTTTGTGCCGACTACTGGCCCTTATCATGGTCGCTGGCGTGAGCTTGAGGTTGTTGCTCATCGTGGTGAGACAGAACTTAAGTTGTGGTTTGAGGTAGACCGCAATCGCGATGGCGCAAAAGGTATGTTGGCGAGTTTGCTGGGAATTGGTCAGCTACAGCGTCAATTGAGTGTCCCGCTTGATACCTCACCAGAAGACGCAGGTAAGATGGTGGTCGAGTATTTAGAAAACGCGTCTTAGCTGAATCGCACATTTTATAAGTCATTTTGTCATAAAAATTTAAGCTTACACGTGTAAGCTTAATGTGTAATACTGGGTCAATCGAACATTTACTCTAGTAGGATACTCATGTCTGCATCATCAGCCAGCGAATACAGTGACATCGAAGAGCGCGCTAATGCGATAACCCATGGTTTGGGCGTCGTACTTGGCGTAGTGGGCCTGATCCTGTTACTGATTCGTGCGTTTGATTACCAAGCCGACATGCTTACTGTTGCCAGTATGGCGGTGTATGGCAGCAGTATTATTCTGCTCTTTCTTGCTTCCACGTTGTACCACTCGATCACCACTGAGAAAACCAAGCGCTTACTCAAAACGCTCGATCACTGTGCTATTTATTTGCTGATCGCGGGCAGTTACACGCCGTTTCTTTTGGTGGGCTTAAGAACCCCATTAGCGATGGGCTTGATGGCGGTGATCTGGGGAATTGCGCTGGTGGGCATCATCATGAAGATTGCCTTTGTTTACCGATTCAAGCGCTTATCGTTATTCATTTACTTAGCGATGGGTTGGCTATCTTTGATTGTTGTTTATCAATTAGCGATGAACATCGATATAGGTGGTTTGGTGTTACTGGCGGTTGGCGGGGTGATTTACTCGCTGGGTGTGATTTTCTATGTGGCAAAACGCATCCCTTATAACCATGCCATCTGGCACCTGTTTGTGTTGGCGGGCTGCGCTTGCCATTTCTTCGCTATCTATCTGTTTGTGACACCGGTTTAGCGGGCAACGACTTCGATAATCTCGGCTTTAATCTGATATTCAGGGTGCTCTGCTAGGTCGAGTTCTATCAACTTACCTTCTTCAGCTGTCTTTGGTCGCAGGTAAGTGTCGGCCATTCGTTTGATTGATTTCCAGACCGCTACTTCTTGTTGTGCCAGTAACTCACCTTCTGCGGTAAATACGCTGATGTTAAGTGATACCAAAATGACAGCTTGAGTGCCTTGGTTGGTGATGGCTGTCGGAATGATAAGCTCACCACCTTCATAGCGGCTCGCGCCTAATACGACATCCACTCCGGATTGAGACAGTTGCAAGCTTGGCTTTTTACTATTAACCACAATCGTAGTACCACGCGTACTCGTTGCAACTGGGACTGCGACTACGGGTATAGCTGCGACTGGCGCCGTCGCTACCGCTGAAGTTATCTCTGTCGTTGTTGTTTCTTCTGTTTTCTTTTCTGCCATATACTGCCAAGTAAAATCGTCTTTTAGTAACACTTGCTTGCCATCAGGCAATGTGACCATTTGATCAGCAAAGGCAGAACTTACGAATACTGAGTTTGCGAGCAATGCGCTAGCGAGAAGTACGTATGATTTCATCTGTGTTTCCTTAAATATTCGCGGAATTAGCGTCGCCAAAAGGCTGGGAAAAATAGAACAATGAGCGTCAGTATTTCGAGTCGTCCCATTAGCATGCCTAAACTTAGCAACCATTTAGCGGCGTCTGGCAGTGGAGCAAAGTTCCCGGTTGGACCGATCACGCTGCCCATGCCTGGGCCCACGTTGGCAACGGCTGTGATAGCGCCAGATATACTGGTCACAGGATCAAGTCCCATCGCGCTCAAGCCGCCTGCAATTAAGATAATCGTGATAAAGAACATCAAACCAAATGCCACGAGTGAACGCACAATATCGTCATTCACAGGTCGCTGATTGTAGCGTTGAACAAACACGCCTGATGGGTGAATCAGCTTCATCATTTGTTTGTGGAGCATGGTCATCGCGATCTGGAAGCGGAAGATTTTGATACCGCCAGAGGTTGAACCCGAGCACGCGCCCGCCATCATTAGGAAGGCAAACAAGGTGGTTGGCAGTGCACCCCAGGCGGTGAAGTCTTCTAAGCCAAAACCGGTTGTGGTGACGACTGATACGATGTTGAACATCGAAACACGCATCGCATCCATAACAGTGTAGCCATCTCTAACCACCAACCATGTTGATATTACGGCGCTGGTGACCAAGAACAGGTATGTAAAACCTCTCACTTGCGCGTCTTTGTAGAGGATTGAGAGTTTTCGGCCTCGCAGTGCGCTAACGAACAGTAAGAAAGGCAGACCGCCAAGGAACATGAACAGTGTTCCCACCCAGTGAGCACTGTTGGAGAAGTGGTTCATCGATCCATCTGAGGTTGAGTAACCCCCCGTCGACAGTGTTGTGAACGCGTGATTGATCGCGTCAAAGATGCCCATGCCTGCAAACAAATAGCTAATGATGCATAAACCAGTCAGAACCAGATAAACCGCCACGATGTTCTTCGCGACGGTTTTTGCTCGTGGGCTGCTTTTATCTGACCAGTCGGATGATTCTGTTTGGAACAGGCGCATACCACCAACGTTGAGCATTGGTAGAACCGCTACCGCCATAACGATAAAGCCGATGCCACCTAACCATTGCAGTATAGAACGCCACAACAGAATGCTTGGTGCCATGCTGTCTAAGCCGCTTAATACGGTTGAGCCTGTCGTGGTGATACCTGACATGGTTTCGAAGTAGGCGTCCGTAAAGCTGATGTGGTTAATGAATACAAAGGGCAGGGCGGCAAAGGCGCTGGCAATTGTCCAAACCAAAGAGGTGATAAGGAACATGTCCCGCACCCCAAGTCGGAACTTAGCGGAGCGACCCAAGCTCAAGCAGATGAACGCCACAATGTGCGTGATCACTACCGATTGACCAAACTCGAGGAAGCCACCGGTGCCAGTAAAAAAGGCAACCAATGTGGGGATGTACATGAAAAGGGCGAGTTTTGATAACACTAACCCTATCACTAATAATATCGGACGAAAGTTGACCATAGCTTAATAGACCATAGCTTTAATTGATTACAGCTTTGTGCCGGAGCGCCGTTCTCACAAAAGAAAGTTGCGAGAAGAAGCTCACGAGAACAAGGCTATAAGAAGAACGGGCTCGGTTGGAATAGAGACTCAACATCCGGTACGTATTTCTTGTCCACTAGGAACATCACTACGTGGTCATCCTGTTCGATTACGGTTCTATCGTGCGCGATAAGCACCTCTTCTCCGCGAACAATCGCACCAATAGTGGTGCCCGGTGGCAGTTTGATGTCGCCAATCGCTCGGCCAACGACTTTAGATGTGGTCTCGTCACCGTGAGCAATGGCTTCAATCGCCTCAGCAGCACCGCGACGTAGAGAGGATACGTTAACAATATCAGCACGACGAACGTGAGTAAGCAGCGCAGAAATCGTCGCTTGCTGTGGAGATATCGCAATATCAATCACGCCACCCTGAACAAGGTCGACATAAGCGCCACGCTGAATCAGCACCATTACTTTCTTGGCACCCATTCGCTTCGCCAGCATCGCTGACATGATGTTGGTTTCATCTTCATTGGTTAGAGCGATGAACACATCCACCTGATCGATATTCTCTTCGGTCAGCAGTTCTTGGTCGGCTGCGTCACCACAGAATACGATGGTGTTTTCTAATTCTTCAGATAGCTTCTCGGCGCGAGTGTAGCTGCGCTCGATAAGTTTAATGCTATAGCTTTGCTCAAGGCGTTTTGCCAAGCTTGCACCAATGTTACCACCGCCAACAATCATGATGCGACGATACGGTTTCTCTAAGCGCTGAAGCTCACTCATCACTGAGCGGATATGGTTACTCGCAGCCACAAAGAAAACCTCATCATCGGCTTCAATGATGGTAGTTCCTTGTGGGCGAATAGGGCGACCTTGACGGAAGATAGCGGCAACACGAGTATCAATGTGCGGCATGTGCTCACGCAAAGCAGACAGTGCGTTACCAACCAATGGCCCACCGTAATAAGCTTTTACTGCTACTAGGCTAACTTTCTGTTCAGCAAAACTCACAACCTGCAGTGCACCAGGGTATTGAATCAGGCGCTCGATGTAGCTAGTGACGAGTTCTTCTGGGGCAATCAAATGATCGACCGGAATCGCCCCTGATTTGAAGAGTGCTTCTTTCTCTTCTAAATATTGTGGAGAGCGGATTCGGGCAATACGGTTCGGTGTATTAAACAGAGAGAAGGCAACCTGACATGCGGCCATGTTGGTTTCATCCATGTTGGTTACGGCAACCAACATGTCGGCATCTTGCGCGCCCGCTTCACGTAGTGTGTTCGGGTGGCTGGCATAACCGTTTACAACCCTAAGGTCGTATTTGTCCTGAAGTTCACGAAGTCGGTCGGCATTACGGTCGACGATCGTGATGTCATTGTTTTCACCCACTAGGTTTTCAGCAAGGGTACCGCCAACTTGTCCAGCACCTAGAATAATGATCTTCATAGCCTTTCTCTTATTTTTTGCCGTTGTAATTCTAGTGATCTCTTTTCGCTTTGATAATGCACTAGAAAGAAACAGCGGCTAAGAAATAAATTCTTAGCCGCTGTTAGTTGTTATGCCTGTTTTACTAGAACTGCGTAGTAGAAGCCATCCATATCTTCTTCACCCGGTAGTATTTGACGACCCGGTTTTTCGATATCAGACCCAACCAGTGTTGCGTTCTCGGTACGCTCTAAGAAGGCTTTCACTTGCAGTACGTTTTCTTGCGGCGTGATAGAGCATGTCGCATAAACCATGGTGCCGCCTTCTTTTAGCTGGCGCCACATTGCATCCAAGATCTCGCTTTGCAGCTCTGCTAGTGCATCAATATCCGATGCACGACGTAGCCACTTAATGTCAGGGTGACGGCGAATTACACCCGTCGCTGAACATGGAGCATCAAGTAGGATGCGGTCAAACTGACTGCCCGTCCACCACTCTTCAGGGTAGCGAGCATCACCACAGATTACGTCGGCACGTAGTTGTAGGCGTTCAAGGTTATCGTAAACGCGGTCTAGGCGCTTAATATCACTGTCGATTGCAACCACTTCAGTGTCTTGAGTATGTTCAAGAATGTGTGCAGTTTTACCACCAGGTGCTGCGCAGCAATCTAGGATTAGCTCACCATCTTTTGGTGTTAGGAAATCAACGGAAAGCTGAGCTGCAGCATCTTGCACAGATACCCAGCCTCTGTCGAAGCCAGGAAGCAAAGTAACGTCACAAGGTGAGGCTAATTTTATGGCATCAGCTGCTTCAGGGTGCAGTGTGTATTCAATGTTTTCGTTTTTAAGCAGTTCAATATACTCGTCACGAGTGTGGTGTTGGCGGTTTACGCGCAGCCACATTGGTGCCTTGTTATTGTTTGCTTCAACCAATTGCTCCCACTGATCTGGGTAGCTCTCTTGAAGCATTTTTAGAATCCAGCTTGGATGGCTGTATTTGCCAGCATTGTGGCTAACGGCTTTCTCGTCTAGTTCTTCTTGATCGCGCAGATAGCTGCGAAGTACGGCATTGATCAAACCACTGAGGCTTGGGCCACGCAGTGTTTTGGTTGCTTCAACTGTTTCAGCAACGGCGGCATGCGAAGGAATTCGCATAAAGCCCAACTGATAAATGCCTACTAGGATCAGGTGATGGAAGACGCGCTTTTTACCTTTAAGCGAGTTTTCCATCAGTTCGTTAGCGATTGACTCTAAGCGAGGCAGGTAACGAAGTGCGCCGTAGCAAATCTCTTGCAGTAGAGCATGGTCTCGCGGACGGATCGTTTTTTGAGCCGCAGGGAGAGCGTGTGAAAGAGAGTGGCCTTTATCGACAACTTGGAATAGGACATTTGCAGCAGCAGCGCGAACATTCATGAGGGGTACCGAATATTTATTTGAATACATGAGGGCATCTCTGCCCTCGTAAAGGTTTTCTAAACTGTGTTTTTACAAGCTACACAAAGGTTTTCTAAACTGTGTTTTTACAAGCTACACATTTTTAAGTGCATATTGAGTAGCTTTAAAGCGGTTAAGAAAGTTGAGTACCAACTTCAAACCAGCTTGCACGTGAGTTCAAGATGTCTTGAACTGACATGGCTTTTTTACCTGGAACTTGCAGTTGTTCCAAAACCAGTACTTTGTCGCCAGTCGCAACATAGATACCCGTTTTATCTGCTTTGATGATTGAGCCAGCTGGCGCAGATGTTGATTCTTCATCAACACGTGTCTGCCAAACTTTAATGCTTTTTTCATCATTAGAGCTGCTATCAGTAATCGCAAAGTGACTCATTGGCCATGGGTTGAAAGCGCGCACACAACGTTCGATGTGTTCTGCACTGTCATTCCAATCAATTTTAGCTTCGTCTTTGCTCAGCTTCTTCGCGTAGTTAGCAAGTTCGTCATCTTGCTTTTCAGCAACGGCTTTACCAGAAGCGATGTCAGCTAAACATTCAACACGAGCATCAGGGCCAAGGCCAGCTAACTTCTCGTACATTGACGCGCTAGTATCTGTCGCTTCGATTGGCAGCGTTGCGATGCTTAGCATATCACCGGTATCTAGGCCGATATCCATCTGCATGATCGTCACGCCTGTCTCTTTATCACCCGCCCAGATAGAGCGTTGGATCGGAGCAGCACCACGCCAGCGTGGCAGGATTGAACCATGCACGTTGATACAACCCAAGCGAGGCGTATCTAATACAGCTTGTGGAAGAAGCAAGCCGTAAGCGACAACAACCATGATGTCAGCATTCAAATCTGCTAGCTCTTGCTTAGCTTCATCTGACTTGAGGTTTTCTGGTTGGTAAACCGGAATATTGTTTTCAAGTGCGATGTTTTTTACTGGGCTCGCAGTCAGTTTTTTACCGCGGCCTGCTGGACGATCTGGCTGTGTGTAAACAGCAATAACTTCATGCTCCGAAGACAACAACGCCGCCAAATGACGGGCGGCGAAATCCGGAGTACCTGCGAAGACAATTCTTAAAGATTGACTCAAGGTAGACTTCCTTCTTAATTTAGTAATAGCAGCGGTTATTAACCTTGTTTCTCGTTGAAACGTTTAATCTTCGCTAGCTTATCTTGAATACGTTTGCGCTTTAGTGGCGATAGATAATCAACAAACAACTTGCCTTCTAAGTGGTCAAGTTCGTGCTGAACACAGATAGCCAGAAGGTCGTCAGCGTCGAATGTGAATTCGTTGCCTTCACGGTCTAATGCTTTAACCGTTACTTCTGCAGCGCGAGGGACTAGAGCTCGAGCGCCTGGTACAGATAGACAGCCTTCTTCGATACCATCTTCGCCACGTTTGTCGGTAATTTCAGGGTTGATCAGAACCATAGGCTCGTCACGTGTTTCTGAAATGTCGATAACAACGATGCGCTGGTGGAAATCTACTTGCGTTGCCGCAAGGCCGATACCTTCTTCGTCGTACATGGTTTCAATCATGTCATCAACGAACTTTTGAATCTCTGGGGTAACTTCTTTTACCGGTTTCGCCACGGTACGTAGACGATCATCTGGTAATGTTAATACTTGTAATACAGACATATACACTCGAAATATTGAACTGTGCCGAAACAGCTTAAACCTTGTTGGCTCAATTCTAGACATTTTAGAGGTCAAATGACAGCATCCTGAAGTTAATTCTCTAATCAGATGTCATATATTCAGACCAAGGAACCTAGGTCATGCGTCATTTTTCTCCCACTTTTTCTCTTATTTGTGCCTCGCTTTCGTTCGCCGTTATGGCTGAAAATAGTGAGCAACCTTTAACCATTAAACAAGGCGCACCCGAGGCGTATGTGGTGGTTAAGGGGGATACCTTATGGGATATTTCCGCGATGTATCTCGATAGCCCTTGGTTGTGGCCAAGGCTATGGCAGGTAAACCCTGAAATAGAAAACCCTCACCTTATTTACCCTGGAGATAAATTGTCTCTAGTTTGGATTAATGGCGAGCCTGTGTTGAGCCTCAAACCCGTCATAAAGCTAAGCCCTAAGATTCGTGTATCAGAGAAGAAAGCAGTACCTACCGTGAATGAGGGGCTTGTTCTACCGTATCTACAATCTGACCGCTTGGTTGAGCAGCAAGATATCCAGTCAGCGCAACGAGTGTTAGGGACCAGTGATGGCAAACGCTTCTTATCGGGTGAAGACCGATTGTTTATTTCGGGAAACCAGCAGCATCAAAAATGGGGTATCTACCGTGCCGTCGAGACTTATCAAAGGCAACAACATCAAGCGAGTATTACCTCTTTGCGTTTGGTCGCCACGGCGCGCTTGAAAGAGGTGGATGCTGAGTTCAGTAGTTTACAGATAGAGACTCAACTGCAAGAGGTGTTACTTAATGACCTCGTGTTACCAGAACTTGGCGTTGCTCAGGTGAAGCTCTCAACCACATTTTATCCAGCGCCTAGTGCTGCGGGGCAGTTTGCTAATATCTTGGGTTCATTAGATGGCAGCCAATACAGTGCAAAGAATCAAGTGGTCGTTATTAATAGAGGCTCACAGGACAATCTTCGCCAAGGCTCTATGTTTACGCTCAGTGAAAGCGGCGCTGTGGTGTTTGGTAAGCAAGGCGAATACAGCTACAAAGAGTCTGCGGCGAGCGATAAGGTGCAGTTGCCAAGTACCTCACTTGGTAGTTTGATGGTCATTCGTCCTTATGAGTATTTTAGCTTGGCCTTGATCACTCAGAGCTCAAAACCGGTTAGTAATGATATTCTGGCGGTATCGCCTTTGGATCTGGCTTTGAAGGAAGAAGCTAAGGGCACCGAGTGAATGAGCAACAACTGAGTGCTTGGTTAACTCTAAGTTTTGTTCCGCAATTGGGTGGCAAGCGCCTTTCTCGACTGCTGAGTATTGATTCCCCTTCGAATATTGTTGGTTACTCAAGTCAGCAACTGCAAGCGCTTGGTTTGTCTGCCAAGCAAATTGCCTATCTAAGAGAGCAAGCCCCAAGAGAAGTGGAGGCTTGCCTAGAGTGGCAAGCAAGACAACCCAACCATCACATCATTACCCCGAATTGCTCGCATTATCCCAAACTGCTGAATGAGACCGCCTCCGCGCCAAGCGTGCTTTTCGTTAAAGGTCACGTTGAAAAACTGATTGAGCCTCAAATCGCTATGGTCGGCAGTCGCAATGCCAGTCTCGAAGGGTTGCAAACCGCGAAGTCGTTCGCCAAAGAGTTCGTCCAAAACGGTTTGATTGTCACCAGTGGCTTAGCGCTCGGTATCGATGGCTATGCTCATGATGGTGCTCTAGATAAAGGAGGGGAAACTTTTGCTGTATTGGGTTCTGGATTGGATTCCATTTATCCTGCGCGACACAGAAATTTAGCCGATAGGATCTGTGAAAATGGCGCATTGATTTCAGAGTTTCGCCCAAGTGCCAAACCACGACCTGAACATTTCCCTCGCCGTAACCGTATTATAAGTGGGTTATCGCTCGGAACCTTGGTGGTTGAAGCGGCTGAGAAGAGTGGTTCTTTGATTACAGCTCGCTATGCCATGGAGCAAGGCCGAGAGGTGTTTGCGCTTCCTGGCTCTATTCATAACCCAACCAGTCGAGGAGGTAATAGCTTAATCAAAGCTGGAGCATGCTTGGTACAGAGTGCACAAGATGTTCTGATTGAAATAAAGAGTCTGTTAGACTGGTCTATACCCAATCAACTTGAAGATGCGGGCTTGAGCACTTGAAAATTATCATTTATTCGAGACGTCAAAGAGTCTGCGATCTCAGGTAGAGTCACAATGCAAAAATTCTCGATGGCTTCTCTGAAT